>CAMVGV010000053.1 GCA_947167135.1 uncultured Lachnospiraceae bacterium | reverse complement strand
GCAATTTGAGTGATATTACAAATGTAATCACCGGTTAATCAATAGAACGATAAATCGGAAGATAATCTTCCTAAGGGGGGTGCACCCCCCTGGCAAAAATGTACCCCCCTAAAAGTGCACCCCCCTCTGCGAGAAATGCACCTCCTCTCTTGCAAACCGGGGCGCGAGTAGTTTTTGACCCTATAAAAAACTACGTTTTGACTACGATTGACGGCTAAGATTTGCCACACTTTGCGCGACTTTGCCATTTGGCCCGATTTTCTGTAAAATGACTGAAGTTTCAGCAGCCTGGCAAACCGGCGCAAACTTAAAGCTTTAGATGCAATTTAGGAGGTATGAAATGTCGATAAAGGTCTTATTCATCTGCCACGGCAATATCTGCAGATCTGTTTCTGCGGAGTACATATTTAATAAACTGATAAGGGAAAGAAAAGTGGAGGATGACTTCACTGTGGATTCTGCGGCCACTTCCACGGAGGAGATCGGGAACCCCATATATCCTCCTATGGAGAGGGCTTTACGGAATCATAATATTCCCATAGGAGATCACAGGGCGAGGCAGGTGAAGAGAAGTGATTACGAAAAGTATGACCTGATCATCGCCATGGACGAAGAGAATATGTATTATCTCGGCAGGATCTTAGGGGAGGATACGGAAGGGAAGGTACACTACCTTATGGAGTATACGGATGATCCCCACGCGAAGATCGAGGACCCCTGGTATACCAGGGATTTTGAAAAGGCCTATCAGGATATCAGGCGGGGCTGTGAAGGGCTGCTAAAGGAAAAACTCGAAAAATAAGTACTTAAGGGCTGCAGGCTTCCTCTACGAAGGGTATGATATAGTCCGGACGTTTTTGAAGGTACTTCCGGATACTCTCTATATCCTCGTCAAAATCCTTTAATGTATATCTGTCTCCGTAGTAGCGGCTGTAGTCACTCTCTATATAGGGCCTTATTTCTGCGGCGTAACGGTCAAGCTTTTTTATAGCTGACTCCGGATCAAAGGCGGAAGCTATGATTTCCTTAAATCTTTTAAGGAAGCGCTTCTTAAAGTCGGGATTTTTCATAAGCTTTGAAAAAAGCTCATCGGGACGGTAGTTTTTTGTACCGTTCAATGCCTTGCCTATGGTGTTTACGCTGACCGCGCCGTAATCCAGATTGGAATTATTGTCAAAATTAATATATCTCCAGCGGCCGTCCGCAAAGGGATTACTATCGTCTGTCTCTCTGGTACGCCAGAAAGCCACATTTATATTCGGCCAGTCCATACCTTCATCAATAAAGATCCTGGCGGCATAGAAATCAAGTAAGCTCTCAATATCCACCATTTCCTGAAATCTTTCATAATCGGTTCCGGCGGTAAAATCCGCATTCATAATAAAATGCCTTAGATCACCGTAGAGCTCGTCATCTTCAGGGATTCCCTTGCTTAAAAGGCTGTTTTTCACCATTACGACCTGATCCGGATCAACGTCATAGTGCCTTCCGATAAAATCCTCATCCATCTTTTCACTAATTCTGTAAATTCCCCAGAACTCGCCGTCAAGAAAGAGCGCACAGGGGCTTGTAAAGGAAAGGGAAGCAAAAGAAAGCTTTGACGTGATATCGGAAATAAAGGCGTCCCTTACGAGGGACAGCTCATCCTGCCCGCCCGCAAAAAGGGTGAGCCTTGAATAATCCTTATCAAAAATTCCTTTGTCAATAATCTTTCCCCCGTAATAATTCCTGCCGTACAGATTCAGGCTTTTTTTAGGGAAATTACAGGTTCGGTGACCCTTTACCCTGATGCCCAGAGACTCGGAAAGGGAGAGTACATGCCGGTCATCAAAAAGGGTAAGGAAAGACTCTCTTTCCCAAGCACTGCCCCGCATTGTATAATTACTTTCGATAAATTCATCCATTTTGACATCACCGATAATAACACTGCCATCAGTCGGAGTCCCGGGGTTTTCCCTGATGAAGCTTAGAGCGTTTTCACTTTCTGAAAGCCGTCTTTCAAAGCTTTCCACGCCATTTTTCCCGATAACATAGATCCCCTTTTCATAGTCAAAGAGATTGACGGGATCGGTCACAAGGGATATCACTCTTATACCCTTAAATAAGCTGTTTACGGATGAGGGGAAGAAGGAGCGGCTGACGGTTTCGGATCTGTTGCCCTTTTCGTCAAAGACCGCGGCTCTAACCACATTGCATTTCGGCACGGGAGAAAAAGGCAGCGAAAATTTGTAGTCAATATAGGGAAGGAGATCCACGGAAACATCCCTGAGAGCAGAATAGACATTATTTTCGGAACTTCTGTCACAGATCCTTATCGGCTTATCATATTTAATCGAAGAAGGGGTTGGTTCGGAGCCGTCCAGGGTATAATAAATATCACCCTCAAAGGAAGATAAGGAAAGCTCGAATTCAGAATCGTAAAAGCCGCTTTCCCTTGAAAAAACAGGTTCCGAAAGGGAGGGATAGATGACGGGAGCACTCTCGGAATTTGATGAAAGAGGAGTCGGAGTCCTGCGGGAAACAGAAGCCGAACCGTCGGGCAGGCGTGATAAGGTTGTATCGTATTTCAAAGGGATAAGTTCAAAGCTGTCAACCGGATTCCCATCCTTTGAGGAAAGGTAAAGGGTTTCATTCTTACTTAACCTGAATGTGGTATGGAGACCGTTATCACCGGCCGGAATAGCCTTCCCGTTCAAGATAAAGCTTTCAAGTGAAAAGCTTTCATCCTGATCCGGTTCCTTTTCTTCCCTGCTGTCCATAAAAACAGTGAGATAACCGCCGCCGGGAACAACTGTTCCGGCAGGGAAGGCCCACTTATCCCGCTTAGATGATGAGTCTGAAAGATACCAGCCGGAAATATCAAGGTCTCTGTCTCCCTTATTATAGAGCTCTGCCCAGTCAGAATGCTTCCCGTTCTCATCATAGAGGCAGGAGAGGTTATATAAACAGACCTCGTTTATCACTATATTCCTTATATCGGAAGAACCGGATCTAAATGCCCTGCAGGCAAAAAAGAGGGTGATCACCAGAAAACACAGGCATAAGATCAGTTCAAAATGTCTCTTTATGCTTCTCATTAAAACCAACTATACGATATCAAAATCGCTTTTTCAAGGCTGTGCGAGCGGTAGCCGGATTTTACAATTATTTGCGGCTATGGTAAAATTTTTTGGATTATGCGGGTATAGGCTATGGCAAAAGAAAAAGAAAAAATAAGCTGTAAGGATGTGGAAAATTTCCTTCAGCCATATCTGGAAGACAGGCTGAATAATAAGGACTGCTACAAGCTTATAAACCACCTTAAGGTCTGCGATGAGTGCATGGATGAGCTGGAAATACGTTATCTTTTGCATGAGGGGCTGAAAAGGCTGGAGGATGGTCATGACTTCAATCTGAAAGCTGAGCTTGAGGAGCGTCTTTACCACTCAGAGCAGCACATATTGATGATAGACAGGATAAAAACAAGCCTTATTCTTTTTGCCGCTGCCCTGATCATCCTTGGTCTGGTACAGCTTGTTTATGTGATTGTCGGAGGATGATAAACTATTCAGAACGGTCACTTGCGGAACCGCAGGTGACGTATGAAAACCCGGGTTTATGAAAAACCATATCACAGATAGGAGAAGCAGAACAGAAAATGAAAAAGCTTCTGTTAATTGACGGTCATTCTATGATAAACCGGGCATTTTACGGTGTCCCGGATCTTACAAATTCCGAAGGTGTACATACAGGTGCCATATTCGGTTTTTTAAACATTATCCAAAAGGTCATTGCCGACGAGGCTCCGGATCATTTTGCCGTAGCCTTTGATACCCCGGCGCCCACTTTCAGACACGAAATGTATGAAGCCTATAAAGGCACCAGAAAGCCCATGCCCGAGGAATTAAGATCCCAGGTTCCCATTATGCAGTCGCTTTTACGGGATATGGGAGTGCCCGTTCTTATGAAGGAAGGGATAGAGGCTGACGATATACTGGGCACCATTGCCTCCAAATGGGAGAAAAAGGGCTATGAAGTAAGCATTGTATCCGGAGACAGGGATCTTCTGCAGCTTGTGACAGAGCATATAAAGCTTATCCTTCCGCGTACCGTTAAGGGTGAGACAGAGATAAGGGAGTTCTATCCGGAAGACGTAAAGGCGGAATATGCAGTGCCGCCAAAGGGTATAATCGAGCTGAAGGCTCTGATGGGTGATAATAGCGACAATATCCCCGGCGTCCCGAAGATCGGGGAAAAGACCGCTGCTGAGCTTATATCGGAATACGGAAATATCGAAAATCTGAAAGAACATATTGATGACGTAAAGAAGAAAAGCATAAGAGAATCCTTAAAAGAGAATTTCGACCTTGCCATTCTCTCAAAGAAGCTCGCGACCATTGATACAAACTCCGATATAGAGCTTGACGGGGAAGCTTCGGAATTTGATACACTCTGGAACGAAGCCGCCTATGAGACCGTAAAGAAGCTTGAATTAAAGAGTTTCTTAAGTAAATTCGGGGATATGGCAGCTAAGGACAGGGAGGACAGCTTAAAAAGCTTTACCGAAGAAAGAGACCTTGGAGTAGTAGAGAGTATCTTTTCGGAGATAAAAAAGGCTGAAGTGATCGGCTTTTCCATTGAGACAGATCCTGACAGTAAAGAGATACTCTCGGCTGCATTTAAGTCAAAAGATATTGCGGCATATATCCCCGTTAACGGCTTTGTATCACCGATGTATTTAAAAGCACATTTGATATCCCTTATCGAAGGAGCACCGGGACGTCTCTATACCGTAAGGCTAAAGGAGCTCTATAAATATGTGATCGATGAATACTCGGAAAAGCTCTTTGATATTGAGGTTATGGAGTATCTGTCCGATCCTTTAAGGAACAGTTACGACATACCGGATGATATCAAGGAAGCAGCCCTTCTTTCCTATGAAAAGGGGGATAATTTCCTTCAGGCCGTAAAAAAGGAGGGTATGGAGGAGCTTTTAAGTAATATCGAGATGCCTCTTACCTTCACTCTTGCCCATATGGAAAAGGCGGGCATAAGAGTAAAAAGAGAGGAATTAAACTCCTACAGCATTAACCTTGGAGAAAAGCTGAAGGGACTGGAAAAAGGTATTTATGAGGGAGCGGGTGAAGAATTTAATATCAACTCCCCGAAGCAGCTCGGTACTATACTTTTTGAAAAGCTGAAGATCGAGGGAGCAAAGAAAACAAAGACCGGCTATTCAACATCGGCGGATGTCTTAGAAAAGCTCGCTCCGAAATATCCCTTTGTCCGGGATATACTGGAGTACAGAACCTATTCAAAGCTAAAAGCCACCTATGCCGACGGACTTCCTCCCTTTATAAAGGAGGACGGGCGTATCCATTCTACCTTCAATCAGACGGTTACAGCCACGGGCCGTATAAGCTCCGCGGATCCGAATCTCCAGAATATACCGGTACGTACCGCCCTTGGCCGTGAATTCAGAAAGGTATTTGTGCCGAAGGAAGGTTTTTCCTTTATTGACGCGGACTACAGCCAGATAGAGCTTCGTATCCTTGCTTCCCTTTCCGGGGACAAAAAGCTTATCGAAGCCTACAACGAGGGAAAGGATATACATGCAATAACCGCATCCCAGGTATTCAATGTGCCCTTAGAGGAGGTTACGGCAGATCTGAGGAGAAATGCCAAGGCCGTGAATTTCGGCATTATCTATGGGATCAGCTCCTTCGGGCTTTCCCAGGATCTGTCTATTTCAAGAACAGAGGCAAAGGAGTATATCGACAGGTACTTTGAGACCTATCCCGATGTGAAAAGGTATCTGGACGGTCTCATCGGATCAGCAAAGGAAAAGGGCTATGCCCTTACCTTTTTCGGAAGAAGAAGACCGGTGCCTGAGCTTAAAAGCTCCAACTTCATGCAGCGTTCCTTTGGTGAAAGGGTGGCAATGAACGCACCGATACAGGGAACCGCAGCGGATATCATTAAGATCGCAATGGTCAATGTGGAGAGAGCTCTTGAAAATGAGGGACTTTCATCAAAGCTCATCCTTCAGGTTCATGACGAGCTTCTTATCGAAACCGCTTCAGGTGAGGAGGAAGCCGTGAAGGAGATACTTGAAAGGGAAATGACAGGTGCTGCAGCGCTCCCCGTTCCGCTGATCGTGGACATAAACACCGGAAACAACTGGGACGAGGCACATTAATTAATTGCAGTAGTTCGTTTTTTGAACTACTGCACGCGACGTCCGCTCTGCGAAGCAGACTTTAAATCGGACGGCGCTCCTTGATCGAACTGGAAGAGGGAAAAATTTTGTTATTCATAGGTATTACCGGCGGAGTCGGCGCGGGAAAATCAGAGATCTTAAGCTATCTTAAGCAGAATCCACGCTTTCTTGTTGAAGAGGCGGATGAGATCGCAAGGAGCTTCTATATTAAGGGAAGCAGGATATTTGATGAGCTTATCTCCATACTGGGAAGAGGTGCCCTTGCACCTGACGGCAGCATAGACAGGAAGAAAACAGCGGAGATGATCTTTAATGATGAAGTTAAGAAAACTGCAGTAAATAAGCTTATCCACCCGGCGGTTTTTGAATATGTGAAGGAAAAGAAGGAGGAAGCGGAGCTCACAGGGAAATACGACATATATTTTTTGGAAGCAGCTCTTTTAATTGAGAGCGGATATGATAAAATATGCGATGAACTGTGGTATATTTATGCTGAGCCAAAGGTAAGAAGAGAAAGGCTTAAAAAGTCGCGGGGCTACTCGGATGAAAAAACAGACAGCATAATGAGGAACCAGCTCCCTGACGGGGAATACAGAAAACATTGCGCCCGCATCATTGATAATTCAGGTGGGCTTGAAGACAGCTTTAGGGAAATTGACAGGATAATCAGTGGATATTCGTGTTGAAGGACGGCGGGCGGAGAAGGCTCTCGCCAAAATGAAAAGAACAGTAACAGGGAAGGGCAGACGAAGCATGCAGAGTGTTAAAAAAAGCAATGAACCGCTTGTATTCGGACTTGATATAGGTACCAGATCCATAGTGGGAACCGTGGGCTATTATCAGGATAAACAGTTTCACGTGATCGCTCTTGAAAAGGTGGAGCATGAGGACAGGGTCATGCTGGACGGGCAGATCCACGATATCGCCGGGGTTGCGGCAGAGATCAGGACCGTGAAGAAATGGCTGGAGGACGATATAGGCCAGACCCTTACGGATGTTTGTATCGCTGCGGCAGGACGTGTACTCCGTACCGTTACCACTCATGTGGAACAGGATCTCGGTGAGGACAGGGATGTGACCGCAGAGGATATCTATTCCCTTGAGGTTCTCGGAGCACAGCAGGCCTACGCTGATTTTGTAAAGAATAATGATCTGCGTATCCACTTTTACTGTGTAGGATATACTGTTGAACGCTATTTTCTTAATCAGTACCCCATGAGTAACCTTGAAAGCCATAAGGGGCACAATATCGGCGCGGATATGATAGCGACCTTCCTTCCCGATGAGGTTGTGGATGGTCTCTATAAGGCGGTGGAGGCTGCCGGTCTTCATGTTGCGAATCTTACCCTTGAGCCCATAGCAGCAATGGAGGTTGCCATACCGAAGTCCTATAGGATGCTGAATATCGCTCTCGTCGATGTGGGCGCGGGAACAAGTGATATCTGCATTACCAGGGATGAAGCGATAATAGCATACGGAATGATCCCGAGCGCCGGAGACGAGATCACAGAATGCATTGCGAAGTCTCTTCTTACCGACTTTAATGAGGCGGAGGAGATAAAGAAGCAGATCGGTGACAAGGGCATAGTCAAGTACCACGATATCATGGGGATAGAGACCAAGGCTGATCAGGACAAGCTGGAGCTTATCGTGAAGCCCACGATCGAGATCATGACCCGCGAGATCTCCGATAAGATAAAGAAGCTTAACGGTGGCAAACCCGTGAGTGCGGTTTTCGTTGTGGGCGGCGGCGGTAAGGTTCCGCTTTTCTGCAAGCTCCTTGCCCATGAAATGGGGCTTATGGAGGAAAGAGTAGCGGTAAGGGGTGAGGAGGTCTTAAAGAGTGTTGACTTCCAGGTAAAGGATATAAATATTGATTCCCTCCTTGTGACGCCTGTCGGTATCTGCCTCAATTTCTACAGCTCAAAGAATAATTTCGTCTTCGTGACCTTTAACGGGGAGCAGATAAAGCTTTATGACAATTCGAACCTCAGGGTATCCGATGCCGCTATGCAGTCAGGCTTCAGCAACGCGGATCTCTTCCCGAAGCACGGTCCGGATATTTCCTTCACCGTAAACGGAAGGACGCAGCTCCGCCGCGGCGGTATCGGAGAGGCCGCTGAGATCCTTCTTAACGGCACTGCCGTTTCCCTTGGTGAAAAGATAAAGGGCGGAGACCTTATAGAGGTGACACCGTCTACTGCAGGCTCTGCCGCCGTTGTTACCATAGACAAGCTGCCGGAGTTCGGTGAAAAGATCACGGTCAATGTGAACGGAAAGCCTGTAATGCTTCCGAAATTTGCCTCTGTTAACGGCGAACTCCAGAGCGGCTACTATGAGATACAGGACGGCGACAAAATTGAAATGTTGAAATATTATACCGTCCAGCAGATCCTTGAATTTATGGATGTGAACCTGGAGGAGGGTACTGAGATCTACGTTAACCGTGAGATCGCTTCTCCGATAACCGAGGTATATGACAATTTCAATGTGGACTGGACCTTTGCGGAGGAGGAGTTCCATGACGGAAGCCTCGCAGACCTTAAAGCAAAGAAGGCAAAGGATACGGAGGAAGGTGTAAGCTCAGGAGAGGGCGGCTCTGCAGGCAGTATAGAGGAACTGAAGAGAAAGATATCAGGAAATACCGGAGAAGGGGGCCCTGTTCTTGACGATGACGGAAATCCAATACCGGAAGCCAGTACATCAAACCCCTTCACGGCTATGGCTTCCAGAGGCTTCAGCAGCTCCTCTGCGGTTGATGTCATCGGCAACCCCATACACGGTGCAAAGGTTAACGGCGGCACCATCGGCGACGGTCCGGGTATCACAAAGGACAATGTGGATGAGTCCGGAAACAGCGCTTCGAATGAGGAAGATTTTATCATCGTAAGCTATAACGGGCAGCCTCTTAAGCTCAGCGGAAAGAAAAGCTTCATATACGTCGATATTTTCAATTTCGTCGACTTTGACCTCTCTGTTCCCAAGGGAAAGACTGTTGAGACTTTATTGAACGGCCGGGCGGCTCAGTACACAGAGCCCATAAAAAGCGGAGACCGTATAGAGGTCCGCTGGAAGGGTGAATTATCATAATGGTGCTTTACAGCATTGCCTCCGGAAGCTCCGGAAACTGTATCTACGTGGGCCTGAAGAATACAAAGCTTCTCATAGACACCGGAATTTCCGCTAAAAGGATAGAAGAAGGCTTAAATTCAATTGATCTTTCCTTATCCGATATGGATGCGGTTCTGATAACGCACGAGCATTCTGACCATATAAGCGGGCTGAAGACTGTTTCAAAAAAGCATCATCTGCCGCTCTATGCCACCAGGGGCACTCTTCAGGAGATCAATAAGAAAAACCCAGATATAGATACTGCCCTGTTTCATGAGATAAAGTGTGACAGGGAATTTACCCTGAAAGATATACTCATTGATCCTATCAGGATTTCCCACGATGCAGCAGAGCCTGTCTGCTACAGATTTTACTCCGCTTCCTGCTTTGACAGGGCTTTGCGGGACAGATGCGAATCGGCTGCGGTATGTACAGATCTCGGCACCTATGATGATTACATTGTTGACAAGCTGTCCGGAGTTTCATCTATCCTTCTTGAAGCTAATCATGACATCAAGATGCTGGAAGCGGGCCCCTACCCCTATTACCTGAAAAGACGCATACTCGGTGAAAAAGGGCATTTGAGCAATGATTCCGCCGGAGAGCTTCTGTCGGAGCTCTACAACAAAGGAAACTTAAGATCTGTGCTCTTAGGCCACCTAAGCAAGGAAAATAACTATGCTGCCCTAGCTTTTGAAACGGTGAGGATGCAGCTTAATATGCTCTGCGGCGGACAGAAGGACAGGAAGCTTGACCTGAACATAGCTCTCCGGGACTCCCCGGTAAAGCCCATATATGCGTAGTGTCATTCTGAGCGAAGCGAAGAATCTTTATATTAACGAGGTACAATAACGTAGTGTCATTCTGAGCGAAGCGAAGAATCTTAATATTGATGAGGTACAATAACGTAGCGTCATTCTGAGCGAAGCGAAGAATCTTTATATTAACGAGGTACAATAACGTAGCGTCATTCTGAGCGAAGCGAAGAATCTTAATATTAACGAGGTACAATAACGCAGTGTCATTCTGAGCGTAGCGAAGAATCTTAATATTGATGAGGTACAGTAAAACATGAAAAAAATAATAATCACAGTAGTCGGACAGGATACAGTAGGCATCATCGCCAAGGTATGCACCTATCTTGCGGCAAATGACATCAATATCCTTGATATTTCCCAGACCATAGTGAGCGGCTACTTTAATATGATGATGATAGTAGACATCTCTTCCTCCAGAAAGCCCTTTGATGATGTTCAGCATGAGCTTGACCAGATAGGTGACGAGATCGGAGTGCAGATCAAATGCCAGAGAGAAGAGATCTTCACTGAGATGCACAGGATATAGATAGAAAAGATCCTTCGTCGCTTTGCTCCGTTCTTCAGCTATCTTGCGGGGCACTTCCGCGCTTGGCGCGTCAAAACGTGCCCGAAAAATGTCCACTGGACATTTTTCCTTTCTGAGCGAAGCGAAGAATCTTTTTAATAATTCACTAAGAAATCAAGGCAGGACATATGGTAAATATTCATGAAGTAATCGAAACAAACGATATGATCGAAAAGGAGAACCTGGATGTGAGGACCATCACTCTGGGGATCAGTCTGCTTAGCTGTATTTCTCCCGATCTGAGGGAATTGAATAAGAATATTTATGACAGGATCACCACCGTTGCAAAAGATCTGGTGAGTGTGGGACGGGATATTGAGAAGGAATTCGGTATTCCGATCGTCAATAAAAGGATCTCGGTAACTCCGATAGCCCTCATAGGCGGTGCAGCCTGCAGGTCCGAAGAGGATTTTGTAAGTATCGCTAAGACCCTTGATGATGCGGCTAAGGCTGTGGGAGTGAATATCATAGGCGGATATTCAGCCCTGACCGCAAAGGGAATGACCAAGGCGGACGAGCTTCTTATCCGTTCGATACCCGAAGCACTGTCCGTTACTGAGCGGGTTTGCTCGAGTGTTGTAGCTGCCTCCACAAAAACCGGCATTAATATGGACTGCGTCCGCCTTATGGGAAGCATCATTAAGGAGACCGCCGAAAAAACTGCTGACAGGGATTCCGCAGGATGTTCGAAGCTCGTGGTACTCTGCAATGCCCCCGACGACAATCCCTTTATGGCAGGAGCTTTTCACGGGGTAACGGAGGCAGATGCTGTTATAAACGTCGGAGTAAGCGGTCCGGGAGTAGTAAAGACCGCCCTTTCAAAGGTCAGGGGAAAGGATTTTTCCGTACTCTGCGAGACTATAAAGAAAACAGCCTTCAAGGTTACGAGAGTGGGTCAGCTGGTTGCGGGAGAAGCCTCAAAGAGACTGAATGTCCCCTTCGGCATTGTGGATCTCTCCCTTGCGCCCACCCCGGCTATCGGCGATTCCGTCGCGGATATCCTTCAGGAAATAGGCGTGGAATGTACAGGAGCTCCGGGCACTACAGCGGCCCTTGCCCTTCTGAATGACCAGGTGAAAAAGGGCGGTGTAATGGCATCAAGCTATGTGGGAGGACTTTCCGGTGCCTTTATCCCGGTTTCCGAGGATCAGGGCATGATAAATGCTGTGGAAAAAGGCGCGATCTCCCTTGAAAAGCTGGAAGCCATGACTACGGTCTGCTCCGTAGGTCTTGATATGATCGCGGTTCCGGGTGATACTCCGGACAGTACGATCTCAGGAATGATCGCCGATGAAATGGCTCTCGGAATGGTCAATCAGAAGACTACCGCGGTCCGGCTGATACCCGCCATCGGGAAAAAGACCGGCGACAAGGTGGAATTCGGGGGGCTTTTCGGCTATGCCCCGGTAATGCCTGTAAATCCCTTCGGCTGCGAGGACTTCATTAAGCGCAAAGGCCGGATCCCCGCACCCATACATTCATTTAAGAACTAAGGTAGCGAAGCCACCCTTTGTCATTCTGAGGGCGAAGCCCGAAGAATCTTTCTGACAGAACGGATTAAAGATCCTTCACTGCGCTCAGGATGACAGAACAGAACTACAATGTCAGATCCGTAAAGGTAACAATAAACGGAAAATATTCTTTCAGGAGATAAGAAGATCTAGAACCGTGAAATTCTTGAATATCAGGGAATTAAACGACCCTGAACTTGATATCTTTTCCAGATGCTCCGAGGTTCAGCTTTTCAGGATAAATGAGCCGGACCCCGGAGTTTTTGTGGCGGAAAGTGCCAATGTGATAATCCGTGCCCTTGAAGCAGGATATAAACCACTGAAGCTTTTGGTCGAGGAGGAAAGGATAGAGACTGAGGCCGCTCCGGTTTTTGAAGTGATAAGGCGTCTTTACGGGGATGTTTTTTTGGATTCAATCCCTGTTTATTCTGCAAAACGGGAGATTGTTACAGCCCTTACAGGATATAAGCTTGTCCGGGGTCTCTGGGCTGTTTTCCTGAGGCAGGGGCTTCCAGAGCTTTCCGGATTTTTACGGGATAAGCTGAGGATCACGGTTCTCTATGATGTTGTAAATCCCACAAACGTAGGTGCGATCATCCGGTCTGCAGCCGCCCTGGGTCTTGACGGGGCACTTTTGACAAACGCATCCGTGGATCCTTTAACCAGGCGTTCCGCCAGGGTCAGTATGGGAACAGTATTTCAGCTTCCCTGGACAAAGGTATTAAAAAACGGTCCCCGGGGTACAGAGCTTATAAAATATCTGCAAAATACGGGCTTTACTACAGCTGCCATGGCACTTACTGATGATACAGTAAATGTGGACGATCCTGCACTTAAAGCAAAGGACAGACTGGCAGTCATCCTCGGCACCGAAGGCACCGGTCTCCCGGATGACATCATATCTTCCTGTGACTACCGTATAATGATCCCCATGCATCACGGCGTTGATTCCCTTAATGTAGCCGCCGCCAGCGCAGTCTGCTTCTACGAACTCTTAAAATCAGATAACCACTGTAATATTTAAGGCTTGTGATATAATATTGATTGACCATGTTTTTTCCGGGTATTATACCGGAACGGTATCGGTTAATGAAACAATGTGACATTACCATTACGAGGTTGCAGGTGTATGCTTACCAGTTTGGAAATATGTGCCGGAGCGGGCGGTCAGGCTTTAGGGCTGGCAATGGCGGGTTTTTACCATGTTGCTTTGGTTGAATATGAAAAAGAATATTGTGATGCATTAAAAAGGAACCGCCCTGAGTGGAACGTGATATGTGCTGATGTCAGGGAGTTTTCTGGTATTAATGTGTATAATCAAAATCATCTAAGTCTTAATAACGGAAAAGCAGAGTTTATGAAATAATCAACCGTCTGGAGATTTCGGGGAGCAGCGGATGCTGCTTCCTTTTTTGTTGGCAGTCCCGGTTTCCGGAAGAATCATATTTAAGGATAGCATGGGTCTGATCAATCCTAAGGTGAGTTTTTAGCCGGGCAGCTGCAGAAGGCTGTTCCTTAAAATAAGCTTTTATGTCGGAGGAATTTGATAGGATCATAAGCCCCGAACGCTTTCTAAGCTCCGGGAAAAAGCCTTCAGCGCTGCGGCTGAAGCCGAGAAGACGTATATAGTCCGTATTATTTATCATCCTAAGGAGCGGAAGAGAAGCATAATCCATATTCAGGATCATGTGAAGGAGATGACGGGATACGGCTGTGAAGGTGATATTCCGGGTTTTCAGAAGAGAACAGAACTCACTAAAGGTTCCGCTGAAATTCCTGTTATTTATGATCCTTTTTATAAGGTCGTGAGGAACAGCGGCTTTTTCAAGGCAGGCCAAAAGATCATCGGATAAAAGCTTATAAAGGAGAATAGCAGTAAGGGAGTCACGGTGTACTGCGCCCTTATATTCCATAGCATTAATAATACTTTTAAGAAACGCTTCTGAAGGAAGACCTGAAAATGAATCAAAAGGATCAATGTTTTTACTGAAAATAAGATTCCTCAGGCTTTCGGCACAATATAAGGAACCGGGATTTCTTCCTTCTGAAGAAGGAGCCGGGAAGGCAGTCATTTGAGCTTCATCATGGTATGAGGAATTTATCCTCCTGACGGTATGGGGAGTAATCATGGAACCGGTTTTTTTCAGCGCCTTCAGATATTCCAGAGCAAGGATATTATTTGGTTCATGCAGGATTTCACGCAAATTTGCGGAATTTAAGGAAAAATTGTCATGAATACACGCTTTAACTGCAGCTTCTCTGGCAGCAGGGAAGGGATCGCCGGATCTTAAGTGCTTCTGCAGTACGTTCTTAAAACCGGGACTTTCATCAGACAATATACAAGCTGTAGCTGAAAGGGCGGAAATATCGGCGCATTCACTTCCGAAAACCATGGAGTCCGCACCAAGCTTATTAAGCAAAGCTACTCCGCCGGAAGCAAAGCCCTCGGCAGAGGAGAGGGCAATAAAGGGAGGAAGCTCGAAAATAAAATCCGCACCGTTTTTTAATGCTGTCTCCGCGCGGACACCCATGTCGAAGATTGCAGGCTCCCCTCTCTGCACAAAGTTCCCACTCATAAGCACAAGGATAATATCAGCCTCAGTTTCTTCCCGCGCTTTATCTATTATATATTTATGTCCCTTATGAAAGGGATTGAATTCCGCAATGACCGCTGTGATTTTCATTTTGTTAAATATAACCATAGTAACGGCAAAAGTCAAAAGGACATTTAAGCTAATTGCAAATACCCCTTTTCATTAGCTCAATGATTTGATAAAATATCATCTGATAATAAAAAAGGCGGTGTCTTACACTGCCCAGGAGGTATTTATGAGGTTAAGGGATGAGGATACCGGGAGAAGGGGTATCCAGGAGAAAAAAGCAGCAAACAACAAGGAATCCGTCAAATATACCGGACTTCCTTCCATCAAGCACTATGTGCTTATCCTTCTTGCTTTGAGTATGCTCATAGTCTCTGTCATTATGGTTGAGATGGCAGTGGTTTCCTTCTCCAACGAGGAGCAGAGGCTGGTAAAGAACAACATGAGCGAGATGGCAAATTCCTACGGAACGATGGTTAATTCCCGTTATGAAACCTTCGGGACCATGAGCCGGGGGACAGCCTTTGATTTGCTTGACGGGATAAAGATTCCCGGTATTGATTCCAGCTATATCTATCTCGTTGATAAGGAAGGAAACATGATGTACCACCCGACTCCCGAAAAAATCGGCGAGCCTGTGGAAAATGAAGTTGTAAAGGGCTTGAGAGCACAGATCGAATCCGGAGTGGTTCCGGAACCCGGAGTCATCGAGTATACCTTTAAGGGATCAAAAAAGCTTGCCGCTTATTATATTACGGAAAAGGGCGGCCATATGATACTTGTTGTAAGTGCGGATAAGAATGATGTAATGGCTCCAATAAATAATTTCAGGAGAAACGCCATCATAACCTTTATTCTGTGTGTTGTGATCCTTTCCGTCATTATGTACTTCCTTGTGGGTCTTGTGCTCAAGCCCATAGGGGTTATCGTTAAGCTTATTGACCGTACGGCGGCACTTGATTTCACCCACTATGCCGCAACGGATTCCATCGTAAAGAAAAGGGATGAAACAGGCCAGATCACACGCTCCATCGGAAATATGAGAAAGGTCATAAGGGAGATCGTATATCAGCTGGATGAGGCAAGCAGCTGCCTGAATACAAACGCAACAGACCTTAAGGACACCACAAATCAGGTAAATATCAATTCTTCCGACAACTCCGCCACTAGTGAGACCCTGGCAGCCGGAATGCAGGAGACCTCTGCAAATGCCGAGACCATCAACAATAATATCGTTGATATTTTTGAAAACGTACAGAATATCTCCAAGGTGGCTACCGATTCCGAGGCTTCCGCTGAGGAGATACAGGTTAAGGTTGACAAGCTTTCAAAGGATGTTCTTAAGGCTCAGAAGAATACACAGGACATCTACAGCTCTGTCAAGGCACAGTCTGAGGAGGCTATAGAGAAGTCAAAGGCCGTGCAGAAGATCAATGCCCTTACGGACACGATAAAGTCCATTGCGGACCAGACGAACCTTCTTTCACTCAATGCTTCGATCGAAGCTGCAAGAGCAGGAGAGTCGGGGCGCGGTTTTGCTGTTGTGGCTGAGGAGATAGGTTCTCTTGCTACCCAGTCCGGGGAGACTGTAGACGGCATTTCCGAGATCGTTGCCGAGGTTAATGATGCGGTTACCCATATGTCACAGTGTCTGCAGGAGATGCTGGACTTTATAGACAAGAATGTTATGAGTGATTACGAGTCCTTCAGTGAGGTTACCACAAGCTACAATAATGATGCTCATTTCTTCGGTGAGAATATGAGTGATATTAAGAACAGGATACAGGGACTCACAACCACCATTGATGACATCAAGGCAGCGATCTCCGGAATCAATGAGACTATGGGAGATGCGGCTAACGGCGTAACGGATGTTGCCCAGAGAACCTCCGATGTGGTAAGGCTCACGGAGCATACCAATGATCTTGTTGACCAGAGCACCACTTATTCCGAGGAGCTTCGTCAGATCGTTGAAAAGTTCAGGCTGGGAAACTGATAAGCAGGATTAGGAATATATGCTATAATATACCGGCGGAAGAACCGCCGGTATATTTTTGAGGTTTATGTCATTCTGAGCGAAGCGAAGAATCTTCTGACCGGAGAAAAGATCCTTTCTGTTGCTTCGCAACCCCTCGCCGGGGCGGCATCCCACATCTCCGATGTGGGATATGCGTCGCTGACGCTCAGGATGACAAAATGAGATATTTCATTCTGAGCGAAGCGAAGAATCTTCTGACTGGGGAAAAGATCCTTTCTGTTGCTTCGCAACCCCTCGCCGGGGCGGCATCCCACATCTCCGATGTGGGATATGCGTCGCTGACGCTCAGGATGACAAAATGAGATATTTCATTCTGAGCGAAGCGAAGAATCTTCTGACCGGAGAAAAGATCCTTCGCTGACGCTCAGGATGACAAAATGAGATATTTCTTTCTGAGCGA
>CAMVGV010000052.1 GCA_947167135.1 uncultured Lachnospiraceae bacterium | reverse complement strand
CAGATGAACGCCTGTCCTGCGTCAAACTGTAAAGTTATTTATGAACAGCTCCTAACCGTCCTTTGTAAAGCCACAGAATAAAGTATAGTGGATTGTTAAGAAACTGTCAATCTGCCTGAAGGGACTCCCAGCAGTTCATAAGCTCCCTTAATTTTTCCTCAAGCTCCGAAAGCTCCGTGGTAAGCTCATTTAATTTCGGGGCATCCGTAGCTATTTCCGGATCTGTCATAAGCTCATTTATTTCTGCAGTCCTTTTCTCGTTTCTGTCTATCTCTTCCTCTATCCGCTTTATATCGTTCTGCTGCTTTCTGATCCTTGCCTGCTCCGCCTTCTGCTCAGCCCAGGACAGTGCATTTTCATCCGCTTCACCATTTCTTACGTTATTTCCCTTATTCCCTTCCTCTTCCGAAGGCCCTCTGACCGGATCCACACGTTTCTCCAGATAATAATCATAGTTTCCGGGATAATTTGTGATCTCCTTATCCTTAAGGTCCAGTATTCTGGTAGCGGTCTTATTGATAAAGAAACGGTCATGACTTACGAAGAATACCGTCCCCGTATATTCATTTAGTGCTTCCTCCAGTATTTCCTTACTGGAGGTATCGAGGTGGTTCGTCGGCTCGTCGAGAAGAAGGAAATTCGCGTTTGAAAGCATAAGCTTCGATAATGACACCCTGCCCCTCTCTCCTCCGGACAGATCCCCGATGAGCTTAAACACATCATCACCGGTAAAAAGGAAGGATGCCAGTACGTTCCTGATCTTTGTATTATTTAGCATAGGAAAGGCATCGCTCATCTCCTGAAAGAGACTCTTTTCATTATGGAGTACCTGATGCTCCTGATCGTAATAGCCGATCTTCACATTTGTACCCGTGCGGAAGGATCCGCTGTCCGCCTTTTCCATTTTGTTGATGATCTTTAGAAGGGTGGTCTTTCCCGTTCCGTTCATTCCGATAAGGGCAACTCTTTCACCCTTCTTTATCTCAAAGGAGATATCCTTAAAAAGTGTATTTCCGGGAAAGGCCTTGCTGAGATTCTCGACACTTAATACATCATTTCCGCTCTCTACGGAGGGAGTTATCCTTATACTGATCTCCCGCTCCTCCTCCGGTCTCTCAAGCCTGTCCATCCTTGACAGCAGCTTTTCCCTGGACTCCGCCCTTTTAATGGATTTCTCCCGGTTGAACTGCTTTAATTTGCTTATCACCTCTTCCTGGTGCTTTATCTCCTCCTGCTGATTAAGGTAGGCCTTGATACGTGCATCGCGGAGAGCCTTCTGCTTCTCACTGAAGATGGTGTAATTACCGTCATAGGTACGGACCGTCCCCTCCTCCAAGGCAAATACCTTTGTAACCACCCTGTCAAGGAAGAATCTGTCATGGGACACAAGGAGAACCGCACCATGGTAGCTCCTTAAAAAACCCTCAAGCCACTCGATAGAGGAAATATCCAGATGGTTTGTGGGTTCGTCAAGGATTATAAGATCCGGCCTCGTAAGGAGTATCTTTCCGAGAGCCACCCGGGTCTTCTGCCCTCCGGACAGGTGGTCGCATACCCTTCCTCCCTCCTCCTCCGAAAAGCCAAGCCCCTTTAATACCCCGGTGATCTCGCTTCTTACGGCATAGCCGTTTTTTATTTCAAAGTCATGCTGCAATGCGGCGTAGCGGTCCATGGCTTTATTAAGCTCATCACCGCTTAAGCCATTCATCTTAAGGGACAGCTCCTTTATCTCCTCCTCCTCATCAAGGATATCCTGCTTTGAAAGGGTAAGCTCCTTAAGAATCGTGTTCTCCGATGAAACCGCATCAAGCTGCGAAAGATAGCCTACGGTAGCCCCGGACTTTAAGGTCACGGTTCCTCCGTCCTTTGGGATAAGCCCGGTAATTATCTTAAGGAGCGTGGTCTTCCCCGTTCCGTTATTGCCCACAAGGGCGCACTTTTCCTTTTCCTCGATATGGAGGGAGCAGTTTTTTAGGAGCTCATTATCCCCGAAGGCTTTATTAATATTGCTAATCTGTAATAACATGATTCAGAGTGACAGTCTTCCCCTCACAGCTTTAATAAACTCAAGTGTATTAAGCTTCTTCACATCCGGAAGCTCGGAAATAAGCGCGAGATCCCCTGTCATTTCACCGCTTTCAATGGTATCAAGGGTGGCTTTCTCCAGCCTGTCCGCAAATTCCTGAAGCTCAGCTATACCGTCAAGCTCTCCTCTCTTACGAAGCGCCCCGCTCCAGGCAAAAATGGTGGCAACGGAATTCGTGCTTGTCTCCTCACCCTTAAGGTGCTTATAATAGTGCCTCTGCACGGTGCCGTGGGCTGCCTCGTACTCATACTTTCCGTCGGGGCTCACAAGGACAGAGGTCATCATTGCGAGGGAACCGCAGGCTGCAGCCATCATATCGCTCATGACATCCCCGTCATAATTCTTGCAAGCCCAGATAAAGCCGCCCTTACTTCTCATAACCCTTGCCACCGCATCATCTATAAGGGTGTAAAAATACTCTTTTCCCGCTTTGTCGAATTTTTCCTTAAATTCCTCCTCATAGACCCTTTCAAAAATATCCCTGAAATCACCGTCATAGATCTTTGAAATCGTGTCCTTTGAAGCAAACCAGAGATCCTGCTTTACACTTAAGGCATAGTTAAAGCAGCTCCTTGCAAAGCTCTCAATCGAACTGTCCATATTGTGCATGCCCTGCAGTACGCCGGGACCCTTGAATTCGTGAATGGTTTTTCTGATCTCACTTCCGTCCTCTGAGGTAAAGACAAGCTCGGCCTTTCCGGCTCCCGGAACCTTTATTTCCGTATTCTTGTACACATCGCCGTAGCCGTGACGGGCAAGGGTAATGGGCTTTTCCCAGTTCCACACATGGGGCTTAACCCCCTTTATAAGTATCGGCGCCCTGAAGATGGTCCCGTCCATAATGCCCCTTATGGTGCCGTTCGGGCTCTTATACATTTCCTTCAGTCCGTACTCCTTAACCCTTGCGTCATTCGGGGTAATGGTGGCACACTTTACCGCCACACCGTATTTTAATGCGGCATGAGCGGAGTCAACTGTCACTTTGTCCCCGGTCTCATCCCTGTGCTTTAAGCCGAGATCATAGTACTCACTCTTTAGGTCAATATACGGATAAATAAGCTCATCCTTAATATACTGCCATATAATCCTTGTCATCTCGTCCCCGTCCATCTCGACTATGGGTGTTTTCATCTGAATCTTTGACATTTCCTGTCTATGCCGCTCCTTTCATTAATCCTTTACTTACCGCTCCTCTAATCACCTTTCTTAAAAACAGTTCCTTTGAAATTATTCTTAAATACTATAAAGAAGCCATCCGCCGCATTTCCGGAATAGCTGTAATCCTTCTTTTTTGTCTTTATACTCAGTCCTTCGTCATTTACCGTGATCTTTTTTATCTTATTTTTATTGTAGATAAGACTGATCATATTATCTGACACGGTTCTTTCAATGATATTAAAGGAAAACCTGGTCTTTTTCACACCTTCGGAATAAGGGATGCTGCCCTTTTTCCATTTGATCGTAATCGTAGCGCTGCCCTTTCCCTTATTCTTTTTATATGAGACCGTATAGTCCGTACCATAGCTATAGACAGCCCCCTTGTAGATCACATACCCGTCCTTTCCCGGAACTATCTTTTTCCCTGTATATTGATACATCGGGGTGCCCGCCCGGTTTCCGCTTATGGAATCTATGACAATGACATCTTTGCCATCTGTTGTTTTATATGTATTATGCTGCTTATCCAGATAGAGAATGATCTCCTTTCCTTCGTCAGTCTTAAATACAACCTCCTCTATCTCTTCCTGTTCCTTTTTCTTCTCCTCTTCCTCTTTCTTTTCTTCCTCTTCCTTCTCCTGCTCCTCTTTCTTCTCTTCCTCTTTCTTTTCTTCCTCTTCCTTCTCCTGCTCTTCTTTCTGCTCTTCTTTCTGCTCTTCCTCTTTCTTCTTCTCCTCCTCTTTCTTCTCTTCCTCTTCCTCAGCGCTTTTCACCTTTATGCTGATACTGGCCGTGTCAGAATCAAGGTAATTCTTATCGCCCTCCCTGTACACGGAAATCACAGCCTCTCCCGTGCCGTTAATGCGTACAAGACCGTTTTCGTCCACCTCAAGTACACCTGTATTATCTGAGGAAAAAACAAACACTCCCGTTCCGTCTCCTCCCGATGCCGTGACATTAAACGAGCCCTCGCTGTATTGCCTCTCGTTTCCTCCCTCACAGCTTACGGAAATACGGGATTGCGAAGCCTTTGAAACCGAGAATACCCAGTCACTTCCCAAAATATCCTTCTGCGCCCCGTGGGAGCTTCCTCCCGACACATCTATCTTTACCCGGTAGCTTCCCGCATCAACGGGAGCATCGCTACTCCATTCTTCTGAAGAGTCTTCACAATAATAAACCGTGATCTCACCCACGTCCTTACCATTGGACCGGACTTCCGCAGCATGGGGATTACCGTCGTAAACAGAGGATGAAGGAGGAGTAAAGTCAAAGTCCCCGCCACAGAGATCATTGCAGTCCTTTGTGTGTGCGGAGATGCAGAAATTACCGTAAGAAGATAATTCTGTAAGATCCGTCCACACATCATATCCGGGTTTAAGAATAAAGCTCTGCCCCGGCTTTATCTCAGTATTTACCTCTAATCCATTGCTATTTGGAGCTTCTATGGCCGGTGTTTGATCCTTCGTAGTCAGTACTATGGAAAAAAGACTGCCTCTCTCAAGGATAACCTTATCATCGAGCTTTATTGTATATATCCCGGGAAACAGGAGCTCCCCGCTCTTTCTTGTCATAAGGATACCGCCTTCCGGTGAGGAGGCATCCTCAAGTCCGGAATATACTTCAAGGGTGTAGTTTCCGACTCCGGCCCCGATTTCTATCTGTACCTCCTCTAATAGCTCCGTATGGCTTTCTCCTTTGCCCTTTACCGTAAAGACATTTGCACTCTTAAAGCTCTTTCCCTCACTATTATATTTTGAGTTGTTATGAAGCTGGGTATCATAATAGTAATTATTATCATATTCTTCCGCGCCTTCTGAAAGCTCGTAAACATAGGCTGCTTCATTCAGGCTCTTATCTTCATAGGACAGCCAGAAATATGTATTATGTCCGAATTCTGCCGTGTCGGAAGCATTCCAGCTGTTCCTTACAAGCCAGGCACCGTCATTTCCCGGGACAGAATTAAAGTGTAACGCAGGGAAATTGTCATCCCAGCCCACAACACACACGGCATGGTTTGCAGTACTGTTTGTATTGCAATAATATGAATTGTGTGAATTATCATAGTAAGATGTGTCATTCCAATAGCTTATTCCTGCTATGCCATTCTCCATTATTGCCTGTTTCACGAGCTCCGGATTATTCTTTATATTCATACGGAAAGCATTTTTAAGATGTGAAACGTCATCGGAAAACGGTTCGGTGACAAGCGTGCCGTTTTTTGCGGCATTCTGGTTTTCCGTATTATACGGAACCTCTGATTCAGTAACATATCCAATGCCCTTTGCCAGCACCTGGGCCGAAAATTGGAGATTCCCCCCAAAATCAAGGCAGTTGCTTCCTGTAAAGCTTACCGAGCCTCCCTGCTCATAATCCCCCACGACCGGGTTTTCGACCTCCGTAAAACAGCTGTTGATAAGGTGCATTTCACTGTAATCAACGCTTTTGTCCCTTTCCCCCTTCGCGATCTGGTACATTTCGCCAAGAGCGATCGCAGAATGAGCCCAGCAGGTTCCGTAAGGACTCTGGTTTCTCGTAGGAGTGCAGTGTTCGTTTAAGTAGTCAAGGATATCCGTCTCCTCTGTATAGGAAGCCGGATAGGCTGCAGGCAGAGTGTCGGAAAGCAAAGAGGAGCCGCGGAGCATCCCTTCTTCATTACTCTCTTCTTCATTGCTCTCTTCACCGTCAATGGCTTCCAGCCCCTCTCTATAGGTAATATCCGGATCCAGGGAAGGCACATTCTCGTCCCAATCCATTGAGATATAGCCGCAGCTTTCGGAAGAAGGCTCTGTATCCTCCTCCGCTAATGCAGGACAGATATTCAGGGTAAAAAGAGCCGAAAAAAGGATAATAAAAAAGCGTAGCGGGAAAAAATGAAGTTTTCTGTAGGATTTATTTTTCTTCAAGAATATAATCTCCTAAAATATAAATGATTCAAAACCTGTAAATGAACTATCTGTGTTTTCATACGTCACTTGCGGTTCCGCAAGTGACTGACCTGAATAGTTACCTATCTGTTTACTATAACACATTTGAAAAAATACTGTCATCCTGAGCCCTTCTGTCATCCTGAGCCCTTCTGTCATCCTGAGCGTCAGCGAAGGATCTTTTACAGCGAAGGATCTTTTACAACGAAGGATCTTTTACAGCGAAGGATCTTCTCACATATCCTTCAACTCTGAATACGCCATCGGCACCGCAAGGAGAAGCGACAGAACATCCGCTGCGGCCTGCGTGGCCTCAACCCCCGTAAGACCGAAAAGCTTCGGAAGGATGAGGATTAACGGCACGAAGAAAAGCCCGCTCCTTGCGGCTGAGGTAACGGAAGCCTTGACTCCCTTTCCTATGGCCTGCAGCATCATATTGGTGATAACGGTAAATGCGAGAAGAGGCAGCGCTGCCGCCTGGAACCTCAAGGCAGTCTTCCCCACCTCTATGACCGCCGGATCATCCCTGAAAAAGCCTATGACGGAGGGAGCAAAGATAATACAGAGAGCCGACATGATCAGCAGAAAAACCGTACCGTACTTTACGCAGAAGAAAAAGCCTTCCTTCACCCTGTCCTTTCTGCCGGCTCCGTAATTAAAGCCGCACACGGGCTGATAGCCCTGGCCGAAGCCTATCATAGCACTTGCCGTAAACATCATAACCCTTGTGGTAACGCTCATTCCCGCGATAGCAGCATCCCCGTAAATACCGGCTGCCCGGTTCAGCATTGCAGTTGCAACCGCCGCCAGTCCCTGCCTGAAGAGCGATGCCGCACCGCCGTTTATTATCTGTCCGGCATAATAATGATTTACCCTGATATCGGAAAGCTTAAGGCGGATATTCTCACCTCTGGAGCAGCCATACAGAAGAATAAAAAAGCTTATGATCTGTCCGCTCACGGTGGCAAAAGCCGCTCCGCTGACCCCCAGCTTAAAGCCGAAAATAAGAAGGGGATCTAGTCCGATGTTTAATACCGCACCCGCAAGAAGTCCGTACATAGCGTAGATCGCGCTCCCCTGGAACCTTAGCTGGTTATTTAAGGTAAACTGCCCCATCATAAAGGGAGCCCCGAGAACTATTATCCTTAAATAGTCCTTCGTATCCTTCAGGGTATTCTCCGTAGCACCGAGAAAAATAGAAAGGGGACTTAAAAAAAGAATTGCAAGCAGTGCCAGAATGACACCGAAAGCCATTGAGAGGAAAAGGCCCGTGGCCGCGATCTCTCCGGCCTCTTTCTTATTACCGGCTCCGAGCATCCTTGAAAGGCAGGTTCCCGAGCCCTGTCCGAAGAAGAAGCCGAAGGCCTGTATAACCGCCATGACAGAAAAGGAAAGACCCACTGCGGCAATAGCCTCAGTGGAGATCCTTCCCACAAAGAAGGTGTCGGCGGCATTGTAAAGCGCCGTCACCAGCATGCTTATTACAGTCGGTACCGCGAGCCTCATTATAAGCCGCGGCACCGGCGTTTCCGTCATATCCTTAAATCTCTTATCCGTTTGTCCGGCCATACCTTACCTGCTTAGTGCCGGTCCCTTCGTCATCTGACCCGTATCCTCCACCTGAACGGAGCAGCTGTTCACCACGCCTCCGGCATGGGTACGGAGTGTCACCCGTCCCTTCTTTAAGGCGTATATCTTGCCGCTTACCGGATCCACATAGGCCACCTGATCATTAGTGCTTTTCCACTCCACGTTCTTCAGCTTGGTCCTTGAAAGCTTCAGCTTCGCAGTCTTATTTATCTTCATGACCAGAGTTTTTTTCCGGAGTACAGGCGGTTCTATATGTACCTTGGTGGAGATGATCTGTCCGTAAACCGCAGCGTATACGATCACATCACCGGCAGTAAGAGCCGTCAGCTTCCCGTTCCCGTCAACCTCGGCGGAACCTATACCCATTATCTCATTGGTACTGACTTCATTCATTGAGATACTTCTGTTCCCGGAGGTGCTGTTTCCTGAGGTTGTGTTTCCCTTTTTGGTATAAGCCTCCGCCGCAGCCTTCTCTATATCATTCCAGGAAGGACTGTTTGCAGACAATGACCCCTCCGGCAGAACATTCCAGCTCACAATGTCATATTTTTTAAGCCTCTTTATCTTAAGCTTCTTCTTCTGTCCGGTCTTCAGCCTGTAGAAAGCCTTCGCAAACTTCGGAACCTCACTCCTGAAGGTTGCGGTAACAGCCTTATTATTGTAATAAGCCTTTATCTTTGCCTTACCGCGCTTTCGTACGGTAATAATGCCGGTCTTCGAATCAATACTTGCAACACCCGGATTTGAACTTGCCCATTTGTCAGGTGGGAAGCCGCTTACCGTCAATGCCTCATTGGCATCCAGCTGCTGTCCGGCAGCATAGGCAAACATATCCTGAAGCTCCTGCTTCAATACAAAAACTCTTACAGAAACCGGATATTCACTGCCGTCAACCTTTGTTGCGGTGATCCTGGTCTCACCCAGCTTCTTTCCCTTTACTACCCTCTTTCCCTTGCTGAACTTTACGATGCTCTTATCATAGCTGTACTTTAGTCCGGACTCCTGGAAATACTCGGAAAGAGATGCTTTTCCATTCCTCAGGAGACGTACCCAGTATATCCCGTTCTGCCTGTCCTCATCCTCCTCGGTCCAGGTGATCCACCTGGCATAGAGGTACATATCCTCCATAACGGTGTCTTTTTCAAAATCCCACTGCTTTGAATAATCTGTATCCGTATACCACCCCTGGAACTTGTGGTCTGCCCAGGTGGGATCCTCAGGCTTTGCCGCCAGAAAGCCCTCCGATACTGTCTGCGCCGGAACCTCCGACCCTCCCATGGAATTGAAGGAGATGGTGTGCTGGGGATACATCGGCTCTCCGTTTTCCTTCCACTGAGCTATAAAGGTGATATCCTCGGTAACTACAAAATTCGGATCAGGTTCCTTATTATTCTTTTCATTCAGCCACCTCACAAAATCATATCCCCTGTAACCATAGGCGGGATTCAGAGGATCCGGCTTCCCGTTATCTCCAAAATCATCCGGTATCATAGGTAATAACGAGCCGCTTGGAACAACCTTTCCCCAGAAAATATTTTCGCTGGTTGTCCCTTTGGATATGACAACATATTCAACGGCACAGCCGAGAAGCCACTTTGCGTGAAGTGTCATATCATTATATATTCTGGATTCACTGGTTATTTCATTTCCATCCTCATCATACCAGCCCGCAAACTTCCAGTTTCCGCTTACAGTATCATAAGGGATCATTGATCTGTACATCAGCTGGCTTCCGCTGACCACATTCTCAACGATTATCATTTCTTTCAAGTGTTTATTCTCGGATTTATTCAGATATTCCTCCGAATATATCTCATTATATCTACGGTCAAGAGTAATGGTGCAAAGCTTCTGCCAATGTGCGGTAAACACCCTGTCCCTGGTATTGTCAATGGTCTTTATCACCGAACTACATTCCTGTCCATTCTCATTAAACCAGCCTAGAAATTCATATCCCGGACGATAAGGCATCTTTTCCAGGGTATATGGTCCCCCTTCGGAAATATTATGTTCTTTCCCCTTGTACGTAACAACATCATCTATCCCGTCTCCATCCATATCCCAGTTATATACATAGGTCATATCGAGGTAATGCTTGAAATTCAGGTAATACTTTCTTGCCATCTTTGGATAAAGAACACCATCAAGATCCAGACGATAACCCTTTTCCTGACCTAATACCGGTCTCTCAGACCACCATCCGGTAAAGACATAATTCTCATCTGATCCGTATTTTTCTTTCCAGTAATTAGATGACAGACTGTTAATTTCTGCCTTATTCTCACTGGTCAGAGTGGTATTCATCTTGACATTCACACTGCCCAGTTTTTTATTATCAGCATCAAAAAAATCAAGTGTCTCAAATTTTATGTAATAGGCAACAAGATTGGTATTTCCTTCAAATGTATAAGAGGCACGGGTTTTCCGACAGTTGTCGTTTTCCGGGAAACCAACGGCATCGGGATCATTTTTATCTCTCAGTATTATGACCTTTCTGTCTTTTATCTGCCATCCGACAAACTTCAAGCCATCTGCTTTGGGATCGTCCGGCCAGTCATTAAGCTTATTATTGAGAGAAACTGAACGGTTAGCTTTGGTTTTCCCATTACTGAATTCCCCCTCGCCCGAATCAAACTCAATATTAAACTTTCTCTTGCAATCCATTTTCAGTGTAATATCATTTGGAATTACGGTATTCTCATTAAAGTCCCCACTTCTATTTAAGTACCATCCATCACACCAATAGTCATCAGAATATATTTCATACAGTTTATTTCCCAGCTTTTCTTCATTTTCTTTTATTGTTTTTCCGACAGATACGGAAATAGGATCAAGCGGATTATTGTTAACATCTGTTTTGATTCCGTAATCCTGCTTAAATGAAACAATGGCATGCTTATAAGGCGAAAGAATGATCTTCCCGGGTTTAATATCGTCGTCGTTTATTCCCAAAGACCTATACCTGTTGTTCATTGAGTCATAATCATTCTGACTGGCCACAACGCCATAATAATAGATATATTTAATATTTCCGCAATTTTCAAAGATAAAATCATTCGGAGTTCTACTCAACCCGGTTACGCCTGCCGGCAGGTATACCTCCGTCACGTTACTGCAGCCCTTAAAAGCACTTGCTTTTATTGTTGTTGTTTTGGAGTCGGCAGTTCCATCTTGAATCCTATTTCCTATCTTGATAATAGAAATTTTATCACAGCCGATAAAGGCCTGGGTTTCTATTGTCTCCACACTGTCCGGGATTTTTAATTCTCCCGTAATATTACATCCCTCAGCGGCATTGGCGCTTATAGATGTTATTCCTTCTGCAATTTCCAAAGAGCCACTATATCCCGGAGGAACCATAACCAATTGTGCCGGTTTACCGTCAGCTCCCTTTGTGTAAAGCGCTCTTCCCGGAATATTAGGAGAAGTATATTTCGGATGACTATCATCCGGAACAGAAAAAGAAACCAGCGAAGTACATCCGATAAATGCCTGCTGCCTGATCTCAGTAATCTGATTTTCAACAGTAAAATAGGTTAAACCAGTAAAATTTTCAAAAGCTCCCTGATCAATCGTACAGGTGTATATTATACCGCTATTAGTAAAATCGATCTGTTTTATCTCTTTGCGGTTCATATGGACATGTTCAGTTGCATTCTCTATTTTTTCACCCATTGCCTGCAGAAAGACTAGACTTGCATTGGCACTTATTTTGAGGGTATTGTTATCAACCCAGAACACAAATCCCTTACCATTTCCCGAAACCTGACTGTTTCTGTATGATTCATCATCACTACCGGATGTGAGAAGAGGAGTGCTTTTCAGTGAACTTGTCTTAAAATATGCTGATGGACTTTCCTCCGGTTCGGCCGTATCAGTGTCCGGTTCCGAATCCCCCTCATTCACAGCAGTTTCCGTCGAGGCGGATTCTGTATTTTCATAAGCTGATTCCCCAATTTCTTCTGCTTGTACGGGAATACAATTGATTATGAACATCATAACCGCAAGAAACACCGATATTCTCTTTTTCAGATTCCATTTATTCATTGTAATCCTCCCTCCGCCGTTCCCCGGCGAAAGTACTATTTTTCCCAGCTTATTCAATACTGTTTCGGGACAGTCCCGAGTAATCCTGCTTCCTTGCAGGTATTATTACGGTTCTTCCTCCCACTATCTTTCCGGTTCCGTAGAGATCCGGGTCTGAGGTATCAATCTCCTTATACGGAGCCCTTATCCCCCAGGGTGTATTAAATATGACCTCTCCGCCGTCACTCACCTGTCCCTCCGGCTCTTCCCCGTTATTACCGGAGATTCCTTTCTTCTTTCCGCTATCCTTCCCGCCGGCACCTGTCAGCTTTTTATACTTTCTCTCGGCCTCTTCGAGACTTATAGAATTGTCGCTTAAGGTTTCTGTCCCCTCAAAGGCGCTGTCTGCTATGAAGCCTATACTTCCCTCGGTCGCAATGTACTTCAGATTCTTACAGTCCCTGAATGCGTATTCCTCAATGGAATTCACGGAATTCGGAAGATAAACAAATTCCAGAGCGTTGGCGTTTGTAAAGGCAAAGGGAGTAATGGAAGAAACATTATTTGAAACCCTCACCCTTTTCAGGTTCTCCGCTCCCCAGAAAGCGTAGGGTGCGATCTTTTTAACGGAAAAGGGCATTACATATATCTCACCCTGCCGTCCCGGAGCCATTTCAATAAGCTTTGTGGAGTCCCGGTTATAAATCACATTGTCATTTAAGAAAAAATTACTGTTTGTGTCCGGGATACTTATGCTCTGGAGAGCCCTGTCTCCCGCAAACACACCGTTCCCAAGGGTTTTCAGTGTCACGGGAAGCTGTACGCGGCTTAAACCCGTACACATTGCAAATGCGCTGTCGCCGACGGATTCCGTTCCGTACTGGAGATAGAGTTCCTTCAGGTTCTCACAGCCATAGAAAGCTTTTGAGCCGATCACCTTCACATTGCCCGGGATAACTATGCCCTCCAGACTCTTATCCCCTGAAAATGCCTCATTTCCTATCGCCTTCACATTGGTCGGGATACTGACCCATTTGGCACCGTCCTTTATATTATAGCGGACCAGGCAGCCGCTTCCGTTAATCTCCATAGAGCTTGCAGCCATAGAGGCTTCAGGCCTTATGAAAAGGAGACTTAAACCAAGCACTGCTATGATGCCGGCAATGACCGGCTTCAGTTTCTTATGCTTTCGCGGCATCTGGCTTCGGATCCTTCTTCAGGAATAAGAATACGGACAATGCTGCGAGACCTATAGCCAGCACCCACTTGGGGCTTATTGGGTCTCCGGTCTTCGGGGTATTATCGAGATCCCCTGCCGTAAGATTATTGGTGTCCACATAGAAACCATAGGTGGAGAAATGGGTCGCCGTAAAGGTTGCACAGGGGGCTCCGTCAATCATTGAATACCTTGTGGACAGATTCTCCAGATTTCCGCTGTGGTCAACTGCCGCCACCTTGTTGTTTCCGCCGTAAAGCGCGAGCTCCTCGGGGATAGGTATGGTAAGTGTGACCTCAATTCCCTTAGGATCCTCAATCTTGGTCTCTCCTGTGGAATCATATAAACTTATGTCCATGGCGAAATCCCGGTATCCCGATACCTTGTCTCCGTACTTATCAATAAGAGCCTTTGAAAACTCCTCATTCGCTTCATCGGTCTTCGTGATCTTTATCACATAATTATCCGTTGTTCCCTCGATCGAACCCGAGGCATCTCCTATCCCCGTATCCCCGGTGTCCACGGGAATGGAATGTCCGGTGGATCCGCCTGCATTGTTTTCATTGCCCTGGGCTTCATTTGCACTCTCAGAAGAGCTGCTGGAGGTAGTGGAGCTGGAGCTCGAGCTCGAACTACTGGAGCTAGAACTGCTGGAGCTTGAACTACTGCTGGAGCTCTTGCTGGAGCTTTTGCTTCCAGAGCTTGAAGAGGTTGTCTTTAAGATCGAGAATTTTCCGGAATTGTAGCCAAAATAGTTTCCTATTCCTTCGACATAGGCTGCTGCGGTCTTCTTTCCCTTCTTTACATTATTCTCATAGCGGATAAATACCCAGTCCGTTCCTTCGGCCAGCTCGGCATTCCTGTCATAATCAAATACGTGTATGGCGGGTTTCACGAGCTGTCCGGTATATGCAGCGTTTTCGACCTCTACCGCACACTCCGCGATATTCCTCCTGATGGCAAAATTGGTGGATACCGTTCTTGCATTGTAATCACCAAGTCCGGTAACTATGGCCTTTGCTTCTCCCGGATAATAATTATCCTCATATCTTACATAATAGTCATAGTCCTCCCTCAATATATTCCGGGTATCACTCTTATCCCGGACTGTCAAGTCGGGTTCTATCGTGGAAGCGGTAAATTCAAATTCATTCGGATACAGTTTATCTACTATCAGATCTCTCGGGCCGACCGGATCGCCTCCGCCGCCTCCGCCGCCTCCTTCATCAATGATCTCATAGTCACCGGATAATACTGCAGCGGTGTAATTTCCCTTTCCTTTTACAGATACCTTGAATATACCGGCCTTATCAGTATCAATAGTCCACGAGGAATTATACTCCTCGTAATCTGTGCCGGGTCTTAAATAAGCCTTTGTTTCAGGATCATACACAGCAAAGTCAGCGGTTTTCCCCTCCTCTTCCTCCTTGGTAGTTCCGGGAGTGAGAGTCTTCTTGAAAACACGGTTTTCACTTGTGAGCTTTTGCGGAGAAGTGATAATATGAAGCTCGCATTTACTGAAATCCTTTCCTTTACCTTCGCTTGTACCATTCCATATCAGCCCGTCTAATGGGTTTTCGGCAAGGACATAGGTGCTGTCATCTTCGCCCTCTGTTACACCTGAAAGGTAGTATTCCAATCTGTCCTTTTCGTCATTCCCGAATACTTTGTTTCCGTAATTAACTTTCTGTCTCTTCACATTAACGTAAATCTTATGAACACCGTTCTCCAGATTATCCTCCGATGTTGCTCCGGCATTTGCAAATGCGGAATTCTCAACATCTGAAACAGAGGATCCCAGAGTAATGTTGGAGAGATTGCCGGTTTCCGCAAAAGCTTCTTCCCTGATTGCGGTAAGATTTTCGGCACCTGTAGTATCCAGACTTTTTATATTCTCATTTCCGTAAAAAGCTCTTTTCGCTATCTCCGTGGTTTTTCCGGGAACACTGTAATATTCGGTTCCTTTATTTCCCTCCAGAGCCTCAATGATTCTTACTCTTCCCTCATTGCCGGGGTCTTTTTCAAACACAACTCCGTCCGCTTCATCACACTCATAATACGGATTCCCGCTGAAATCAATATGTGCAAGCTTTTTGCATCCATAAAACGGAGGATCATCATCTTCTCCCCTGAATCCGTTATATTCAAGCGAAGTGGGGAGCTTTACGCTTGCCAGATTAACGCAGCCGTTAAACTGCCTGTTTGGTATCTTTTTTAACCCGTCGATCCCGTCATCCTCAATTGTTAATTCTTCAAGCTTCTGATTATTCATCATAGTGATTCCCAAATAATTCACTCCAGACGGAATAGTCAGCTTGTCACGCACAGACTGGGGGGAATACTCCGTTAAGGTCGTTCCGCCCCCTTTGGAATATGCTTTTCCACTCAGATTCTGAACCGTAAGCCCATAACCACAGGTGGATACATCCGCATTATGAAAAGGAATATAATTCTTTTCCGTAGTGCTTCCCTGTATCATATTATCCATACAGTAGATAAACAGCTCATTATCCGCCGCAATGAGTCCTGTGACTTCAAGCCTGGAATTACCGTTATTTAATGCATCCGCACCAACCTTTGTGAATTTTCCGGGTGCTACCAGACTTGTAAGCTTCAGACAGTTTGAAAAAGCATTTTCCTGAAGCTCTGTGCAGGATTCAGGCAGGATTATCTGTTTATACGGAGCATCTGAGGTAAATGCACCGGGACTAACACTTGTAAATTCAAAATCTGACAGATCCAGAGAGGTTTCCGTTCTTTTCGTCGAATCGACCAGATACAATACTCCGTCCTTGATGCCGATGCCGTCCTTTTCTTCTCCGCCGTCAAGGGGGGAGAAATTAATCCCGTTATCGTTTGCATAGTTGAAAATAGCCGAAGGGCTGGAATCATATGTTCTGAATGCATGTATTGTCAGGATCGAACTCGGATTCAGGATTTTTGAATTGATCTTGCAATCCTTGCTGCTTTTCCCGTAATCACTGCTTCTCCCGTCGTTATTGATCAGGTAGAAATCCTTGATTCCCGGAGCGTAGCGGAAATACTCTTTTGGTATTTCAGTAATTCCATAGGGAATATATACCTCTTCAAGAGTACCGCAATTGTAAAATGTCTGGTTTCCTCCGTTCAGCTTGATACAGCTGTCAGGAAGCTTTATTTTCTGCAGGCTTTCGCATAGACAGAATACTCTGTCATTAAGCTCCGTAATCTTGCATTTATCAAAGCCATCAACAGATTCCAGTCTCGTACAGCCTTCAAATGCACCTATTCCTATAGTCGAAACATTTTCCGGTATCGAAAGCCCTGTCAGAGTTTCACAGCCGAGAAATGCATCCATTCCGATAGAAGTTACTGACTGCGGAAGGGAAACCTCACTTAGCTTGGTACATCCGAAAAAGGCATTATCCTCTATAGTCTCAATCTTTCCTCCGGTAAATGTGACCGACTGGAGATCAGAATTCATAAACATTGAATTACTGATAATATTCAGTTTGTCTGTCCCATTAATGGTAACATTCTGGATTCCACTGTCAGCAAAACAACTTGCGCCAAGCTTTTCGATGCCTGATGGCAGACTGAAGGTATGCAGATTCTTACATTTCTTAAATGCATCTTTACCTATTTCCCTTACGGAACCCGGAAGATTTACGTTAGTAAGCCCCTGATCATTCTTAAAACAGCCTTCTCCGATCTTCCTGATTCCCTCGGCAACATTCACATTTGTCAGCCATTCCGTACTTCCGGCTCCGTCATTCGCATCCAGCTCATCTACAGAATAGACTTTATACGTAGTATCGATGTGATCCTTATCTGCAACAACCGCCGGAACATCGAGAGACGAAATCTCCGTCATACTGGTCTTTTTTATTCCGTCCGGTGCATAGCTCTTTATAAAAGCCACTTCTCCGTTTAATTCACTGTCTTCGTCCGGAGTGACTGTATTTACATCAAAAGTAAAGATAATGCCGTTAGCTTCATCCCTGTATGTATATCCTCCCTGCTGCCAGGCTTTAACCTCCGGCGCCGGAACGGCCGCCACGATTATGGCGGTGATCATAAGAAGTGTGGCGATGGTACGCCGGACGCTGCTCTTCAGTCTGTATTTCTTTTTCTTCACGGTCTTCCCTGCCATGTTAATTGCTCCTCGTATTTATTAGTTCTGTTTTCACGGATAATGGTTCATTCAAAAGTACTATAACCATTATCCCACTCTTTTACCGCAGTATATCTTTCGAGATGCTTCCCCGTAAGAAAAGTAATGGTTTATTGTTCCTCAGAATCCAAAAACCCCGATATCTTGTATGCTCTGCCCGAAAACAGACGCACTTATAGTATATCTCATTTAGAATTATATCGGTAATATGCCCGCAAATGTTTACTCATGTTTTTAAAATTGAACAGTCCGGACATATCCTGCATTTGTCTTCCCATTTCATCATCTTTTGCCACAGGCGCCGGTTCCTTGTCCATATTAAAGCATAAGTAACTATTCAGAACAGTCACTTGCGGAACCGCAAGTGACGTATGAAAACCTCGGCATTTTGGCATAAAAAGAAGGACCATCATCAGCACACTCTTTTCAATCACCGATTAAGTCCTGCCTTAATTCCATGTTCAATTGTACCGCAAAAGCTCAGTCCGCCCAAGCGTTTAGCCCCAATTCTCTGTTTATCTATTTCGCATATCTCTCCAGAATGTAACAGGTAAGTGCCTTGATTCCGGAGTCGGTTCCGGAAACGTTTTTTCCGAGAGCCGTCTCAAATACCGGGGCGTCGTTTACGGCATCCATCCCCCTCTTAAAATTCGCGCTGTCAAAGCCCACCGCTTCCTTTAAGTCACACTTGGTAAGGACTACCGCATCCACATATGAAAACATAGGTACGTACTTAAAGGGCTTATCGTCTCCTTCGGGGACAGAGGCGCAGACAATACGAAGTTCCTCACCGAGGTCAAATTCCGCAGGACAGATAAGGTTTCCCACATTCTCTATGAAGCATATCCCGTTCTTAAAATCCAGACTGTCATATCCGGACTTTATTACAGCGGCGTCCAGGTGACACTCACCGCAGGTATTGATCTGGCTCGCCTTTACGCCCTTTGCATTAAAATCATCCGCATCTATGGAGGAATAGAGATCCCCCTCAATAACAGAGGAAGCGATCCCCCTCTCCTTTAGCTCCGCACAAACAGCCTTCAAAAGAGTGGTCTTTCCCGCTCCCGGAGCTCCCATGATATTGACCATCAGTACGTGATCTTTCCTGTAGATCTCCCTGTTTTCTTCCGCTATCCTCTTATTCTCTCCGAGGAGCTCTTTCATTACTATTATTTCTGACATTTTATTCTCCTTATATTTTCCTGTCATCCTGAGGGCGTAGCCCAAAGGATCTTTACTATTTCCTGTCATCCTGAGGGCTTCAGCCCGAAAGATCTTTACTCCGCAAATAAAGATTCTTCGCTCTGCTCAGAATGACACATTGCTCAGATTCTTCGCTCCGCTCAGAATGACACATTGCTCAGATTCTTCGCTTCGCTCAGAATGACACATTGCTCAGATTCTTCGCTCCG
>CAMVGV010000051.1 GCA_947167135.1 uncultured Lachnospiraceae bacterium | reverse complement strand
TCACTGAGAACCGTCCCCCTTGACCCCCCCCCCCCCCCTGACTCCCTACTTTTCTTGACTGCTACATTTTTGATCAAAAGTTAACGCCAAACAACCGAAAGAAATTCCACCAAATAACCGAAAGAAATATTGCCAAATAACCGAATTATTGATATCATTGTTGTATAATAAATTATGAAACAAGGAATAATTCCATGGATGATTACAAGAAGAGGGTTGCTGACAGCCTTTTGGAAAGAAAACTGAAAAGTGTCGGAGCAGTTCTGATTGAAGGACCCAAGTGGTGTGGGAAGACCACAACTGCAGAGCAGATTGCTGCAAGTATACTGTATATGGATGAGCCTGAGAAGAAAGAGCAGAATCTTAGGATGGCTGAGATAAAACCATCCGTTTTGCTTGATGGCGAGTTACCGAGACTGATTGACGAATGGCAGATTGCGCCGACATTGTGGGACAGTATCCGGTTTTCAGTTGATCATGGAGGATCCGAAGGAATGTTTATTCTAACCGGATCATCTGTCCCAGCCGATATTTCAAAAACTGAACATTCGGGAACCGGACGATATGCGGGGATTAAGATGCGTCCTATGTCCTTATTTGAATCCGGAGAGTCCAATGGAGAGGTTAGCATAAAGGTGCTATTTGACGAAAAACCCGGAGAGTCACTTGCAGCCGTAAATGGTCTGAGTGTTGAAGATATATCATATCTTGTCTGCAGGGGAGGCTGGCCCCGGGCTGTTTTGCAGAAGGATAAAGAGATAGCACTTGATCAGGCTCTGAATTATTATGAATCAGTTATCAATAGTGATATATCAAGAGTTGATGGAATAAACAGGAATGAACAACGGGCGAGACTTCTTATGCGTTCGTATGCCAGAAATCAAGGAGCACAGGTTAGCAATGCTGCTCTCAAGTCTGACATGGATGCTAATGATTCTCAGACATTGGATGAAGATACAGTTCTGTCATATGTAAATGCGTTGAAAAAGATATTTGTTGTTGAGGATCTGCCGGCATGGAATCCGAATCTCAGGTCAAAAACAGTCGTAAGAACATCTGATACAAGGTACTTTGTTGATCCTTCGATTGCCACAGCCGCGTTGGGTATTTTTCCTAAAGATTTAATAAACGACCTGAATACATTTGGGCTCATATTTGAAACTATGTGTATAAGGGATCTGAGGATATATGCTGATGCACTCGGAGGGCAGCTTTATCATTACAGAGATAAGAGTGGATTGGAGTGTGATGCGGTTTTTCATCTAAATAACGGCAATTATGGTCTTATAGAGATCAAGCTTGGCGGAGAAACATTGATAGAGCATGGAGCCAGGACACTGAAAAAACTTGCGGATAAGATCGATACTACTCGTATGCATGAACCTTCGTTTCTTATGGTGTTGTCAGGTACAGATAGTTATGCATATCAGCGAAAAGACGGAGTATATGTTGTTCCAATCGGATGTCTGAAAGATTAACTTGTCGTATGGTGGGACGGTTCCAATGGCGTTAAGTTAAGCATTTTGTCATCCTGAGCGCCAGCGACGCATATCCCACATCGGAGATGTGGGATGCCGCCCCGGCGAGGGGCGCTGCGTGCCAGTGGCACGCGTTTAGCGCGGACCGAGTCGGGAGACGAGACGCGAAGCAACAGAAAGGATCTTTCCGACCGGTTATAGAAGATTCTTCGCTTCGCTCAGAATGACACTGTGTGTAGTAATAGAATTTCACTAACTTAACGCCATTGGGACGGTTCTACTTGACTCCCCATTTGACTCTGTTATTTATTCACAAGTTTTGGTAATTATCTTCGGCCATATGGTCATGGCGAAGAAGACCATTATAAAACGGGCTATCATATTTCCCCAGTGAGAGCCACATGCGGCAACGATAGTTGCAGGCGCAAACCATTCCTTCCATGCGAAGAGGATCGCGGTACCGGAGACGGTCAGCATCGGAAGCTCCGCTGCGCCTACAGGTATCTCATACTTCAGATAATGTCTGTCAGCATAGCTTCCGAGCATAATTCCAAGGAAGGCTCCACAGGACTTGAAGGTATCGTTCATCATGCTCTGGGGATCCACAAGCAGCTTCCCATCGACATAGTCCATAGGGTAGGGCTTGACCTGTATGTAGATAAGCGTCAGTATCACTGTGACCACTCCCACGATGGTTAAAATATCAACGGCTCTCTCATTGCCCTCACTCTTTTTCTGCACAGCTCCTACTGCAAGGATGATAATGAGCGACATCGTAAATCCCACGACAACATCCTGAGGCGTATGCACTCCAAGGAAATTTCTTGAAAAGGCCGTCAGCGCCAGCAGGATACCGCATAGCACAGCGAGCCACCTTCTCTTATCCTTCTGCCAGACAATAGTCGTCCCATAGGTGACAGTGGCAGCCGTTGTATGGCCGCTGGGGAACGAGTACCCTGTGGCCGCCACCTTGGAATCTCCGGCCGGCTCTATAAGGTCCGACCTTATCCAGGGACGGTAAGCGCATACCGTCAGCTTGACTATGCCGTTTAATATCTCTCCCAGCCCCCAGGTGGTTATAAACCGGTAGCCCCATTTCTTATCGGCGCACCAGAAAACCACGAATGGTAAAAACGGCATAATATCCACCGCAAATTTGGATATAGCATTAAAAAACTCGTCAAATATGCCGCCTGTGGCGTTCCTTAGTTCCTGCAGCATCAATAGGTACTGAATATCAAATTCCATATTTTCTCTCCTCTTTGTATTAGATTCGGGCCTTTTTACCTTTCCCCCTTTATTCTATTATAACATGGGAGTCAAAGGGGAGGGTTCTACTTGACTCCCCCTTGACTCCTCAGATTTCTTTTACCAATCTGATAAAACAGAACAGCTAATGCAATCAACAGTATCATAAACTGGATCAGATCCGGCCATGTGACCATTGGCATCGCCCCCTTTCACAGAGGGCAAGACACCCTCCGTCAATGAGAGGGCTAACCGCCACCGTTTAGGTAGCACCGGAGATTATTCTAACGGAACAGAAACAGAGAAACAAGGGCGGGCAACCGTCCTTTTCATTTGTACCTTTGCGGATACCAGAACCTCCTTTCACTTACGTTTTTTGATGGAGTCAGGGGTGTCGAACGGCGAAGCCGCGAGAGGAGGCGCCGGTGGCGCGTCCGAGCCGAAGCCCGGCCTGAAAGGCGGCCAGGCCGCCGACGGGAGGTCCGCCGACGGTACTTCCGTACAATCGGTAATCTGTTTTATTTTTTCAGTTCGAAGTGGTCTACCATATCTTTAAGTGAACCGGCATGTTCGTTCATCTCATAGCTTAATGCCAGAGACTCCTCTGAGGTGGCTGCATTGCTGTGACCATCGTGAGCGATCCTGTCGATGTTGGTAGAAAGATCCTTAACAGAATGGGACTGTTCTATTGAAGCATCAGAAATCTGCTTAACCTGGTCTCTGATTTTTTCAACCTGCTTAACCATTTTGTCAAGCTCTACGGCCGTATCATTGGCGATGCTGATACCATCGCTCACTGTGCGGATCGATTCATTAATGAGATCTGTCGTGTTCTGGGCTGCCTGAACAGTCTGCCCAGCGAGCTGTGAAACCTCGGAAGCCACAACGGCAAATCCTCTCCCTGCCTCCCCGGCTCTGGCCGCTTCAATGGAGGCATTTAAGGAAAGGAGATTCGTCTGGTCTGCGATGCTGTTGATAGTGTCTATGATATTGCTTATCTGTTCGGAAGAAGCGGAGATGGCATTCATTGCCTTCACTACCTCCTCCATCTTCTTATTTCCTTCTATTATGCGGTCGACAATCTTGTCCACCTCTCCGGAGATTTTTTCCGCATCTGTTGAATTTCCTGAGATCTCTTCACTGATGGATCCGACCTTTTTTGACAGCTCTTCAACGATATTTGCCTGATTCGTGGTGGTATCCGCAAGACTTCTTCCGGCATCGGCAAGCTGTCCTGAGCCTGCCGAAACCATTCCCGAAACCTCTATTATCTCCTGCATGGAATCTGAGATCTTCTGTGAGAAGCTTTCAATAGCGGTCTGGATGGATACAAAGTCTCCCTCGAAGCCCTTGTCGAAGCTGATATTGAAGTTTCCGTCCGCCATAGTGGACATGACCTCGCTTATCTTATCAATGTACATAGACAGTGAGTTGACCGCATAACGGAGCTGATCTGCCACTTCTCCTATTTCATTCTTTTTGTCATAATCTATCACTACATGGACATTTCCTCTGGCAATCTCTTCCGCTGCATCCTTCAGGACCTGAAGATCTCTGCCGATATTTTTTATGAGGCGGCGGTTCCTTATCCCGCTTACGATTATCAGGGTGACGGAGGCAGCAGCCAAAACGATGACCGCTATGACGGATATCAGCATTATAGCTCTGTACTTTCCTTCGGCAGCTTTATCTGCCCTTTCTCCTGTGGAATCCAGAAGATCCGCGAGAACCTCTGATTTTTCATTAAGCTGGTTATTATAATAATCAAGGGCAGCTGCCTGCTCTCCGGCGTTTACAAGATCGAGCATCTCGAATGAAGCATTGCGTACATCCTCCCAGGCGGTCTTCAGCTGCGTACCAAGAGCTTCATCATTGAGATTCTTTGATATTGTTTCAAAGTAGGAGGTTATTTTTTCGAACCGTTCCTTAAGATCCTCAGCCTGATCTGCCGTGATCTTCGGGTCATTTGAGGCCTGGGCGAATAAAAGCCTTTTATTAATGGTTTGGACATCCTTCCTGATTTCCATCTGGTACTTTTCCGTAACATACTGTACATTGTAGAAATTGAGGAAATTTCCGGCGATTATCACAATGAAAATGAGCATCAGAACGGAGAGGCCTACAGTCAGCCGGTTGGTAAACAAAGACATGCTGTTAAGAGATTGGGAAATGGTCTCATTTTTATTCATTTTTGACATGTGATATCCTCCTTTACAGAAAATCGAAGCATATTTATTAAAATGCTTTTACTATAATAGATTTATTATAATATATTTGGCTTCTACAGACTACTGCTTTTTGATTTGTGATAAAATAACGGTATGAATATCGAACTTCAGTGCTGTGCGCTATTTATAATATTTTCCATTTCGGTTATGTTCATGTATGAAAAGAAGCTTGATCTCATGAACCGGAGGCTCTTTCAGCGTGCGATAATTGCCTGCTTTGCCTGCCTTATTTTTGATGTTCTCTCCGTCATCCTTATAAACCTTTCGGTGTATTCGGGCTTCAATCCCTTTATTACGGAGATCGTCTGCAAGCTCTATATCATGCTCTTAGTCCTTCAGGGTTTTTTCGGATATGTTTATGCGTCAACAAGCCTGCTTCCGCGGGACAGAGCCTGGGCAAAGGCCGCAAGGACCATATCCTACCTTATCTTTGCCCTCGGTGAGATCCTGATGCTCTTATTGCCCATATCCTTCACGGCAGCCGGGAGGGTCGTGTATTCCTACGGTCCCTCCACATCCGTGGCCTATATCCTTTCCGCGGTCTACATCCTGTCAACGATAATAACGACTGTTGTTTATAAAAAAGATATGCCCGGAAGAAGGTTCATAGCCATGCTCCTATGGCAGGGGATATGGCTTCTGGCTGCCGCCATACAGTTTTTAAGGCCGGAGCTTTTACTGGTGGGCTTTGCATCATCCTTCGGCATGGTCGTTCTTTATATACAGCTTGAAAATCCAAGTGAGAATATAGACGGTCCCACCGGGCTTTTCAATACAAACGCGCTTTCCGCCTATGTGCATGATAAATACAGGTTTGACAGGAGATTTTCCATGTTTACCGCGAAGATCCACTATCTGACCACTTATGTTGATTATAATATGGAGCAGGAGGCGGTTATGAGAACCGCCAGGGCTCTCGTGAACCTCGGCCCCGAACCGGTCTTCCGCATTGATGATGATACCTTCTGCGTGGTTTATGATGACCGTGAGCGCATGCTTGAAAGAGCCGCCGATATAAAAAAGCAGAAGGACGGTGTGACGGACATTCCGGCAAACGGCACCTATCTTCTTATACCGGACAGCACGATCATGAGCGGGCCGGATGAGTTTTTCCGTTTCCTCCATACCTACCTTGAGAATGAGCAGGAGATAACCGTTGCGAGTGAGGAGCTGGTCCGGAGGCTTAGGGACCAGAACAGGATAAAGGAGCTTATTGATGAGGCCCTGCGGACAGACAGGGTGGAGGTCTTTTACCAGCCCTTCTATAACGTCAGGGAGGACTGCTTTGACACGGCTGAGGCACTCGTACGCATAAGAAGGGAGGACGGCAGCATCGTTCCGCCGGGAGAATTCATACCGGTTGCGGAGGAAACGGGGCAGATCATCCCGCTAGGCATAAGGATCTTTGAAAAGGTCTGTGAGTTCCTTAAAAAGGGAGAGGCGGACAGATACGGCCTTAAACAGATCGAGGCCAATATATCGGCAGCCCAGTTTGATTATGACAATCCCGCAAAATTTGTAATACAGCTTATTGAGGAGTACAGGATAGATCCGGGCAAGCTGAACCTCGAGATCACAGAAACCGCTGCCGCCAGGAACCGTGACATCATGCTGAAGAATATGAATGTACTTATCGAAAGGGGCATAACGTTTTCGCTGGATGATTTCGGCACGGGCCGCTCCAATATCGATTACTTTGTAAATATGCCCGTGACAATAATCAAGTTTGACTACAGCTTTACACACAGCTTCTTTGAAAATGACAAAACGAAGTTCGTACTTACGGGAATGGTGGACATACTGCATAAGCTCAATATGAGTGTCGTCGCAGAGGGTATAGAGACAGAGGAGCAGATGAGGGTCATGAAGGATATGGGAGTGGAATATATGCAGGGCTACTATTTCTCACGGCCCGTACCGGAGGATGAGTTCATCACTTTCCTCAGGCAGCGCATTCCTACCACTGATTTACAAGGATAGAGAATTATAGTATCATGCAAAGTCAGTCATAAATTACAGAAAAAACGGAGGAAGAAAAAAATGATTTGTCCTAATTGCGGATCTGAGGTGGAGGACGGAATAAGGTTCTGTCCCAATTGCGGAGCTGAGGTATCCGGAGGAAATGCGAGTGAAACAGAGAATAAGAGCGGATCTGAGAGTACCGGCAGTGCTTCGGATGCGGAAAGCGCTAACGGGGAGGTACAGCAGGCAGAGACCTACACCGATTACAGCAACTCACAGGCTGTAAATGATGAGGGCTTTTCCGGAACGGGAAGCGGAACAAACAGAAATATCGTTCTTGGTATAGTGCTGGTTTTCATAACATGTGGTATCTATGCGCTTTACTGGATGTATGTCCTTAATGAGGATATCAATTCGCTTTCAGGTGAAAATGGAGCCACAAGCGGCGGGATGGTCATTCTTTTCTCTATAATAACATGCGGTATCTATGGCTATTTCTGGGCCTATAAGATGGGTGAAAGAGTGGACAGGATAAAGACCGAAACTCTCGGAATGCCCTCCTCCTCAAGCAGCATAGTATTTCTTATCCTTGCCATATTCGGACTTCAGATAGTGAACTTCGCTCTGATGCAGGACACCGTAAATAAGGCTGTTGCATAAGGTGAGTTAGATGACGGAAAAGCAGGAGCTTGCAGAATATGTGGCGGAGCATATAAGCGAAGCCATTGAAAAGGAAGAGATAAAGATCTATTATCAGCCGATCATCAGGACCCTGACGGGAGAGGTGTGCGGAAATGAGGCCCTCGCCCGTTGGGATGATCCCGTACACGGTCTTTTGGAGCCTGAGTCCTTTATACCGGTGCTTGAGGAAAGGGGTCTTATCCACAGGCTTGACCTCTTTGTCATAAAAAAGATCTGCAGCCATTTAAGCCACTGTGCTGCCCGTAAGGATCCCCTTATTCCCATTTCATTTAATCTTTCCTATATGGATTTCGGGCTCTGCGATGTCATAGAAGCCCTGAACCTTGAGACCGAGAAGAACCAGATCCAGAGGCAGATGATAAGGGTTGAGATCAATGAAAGCCTTGTGGTCCACACAAAGGAGCATATAAAGGAAAAGATAAATGAGCTCCATGCAGAGGGCTATGAGATAGTAATGGATGATTTCGGTACCGGCCGTTCCTCCCTGAATATCCTTAAGGATTATATATTTGACGAATTAAAGATCGATATGCGTGTTCTCTGGGGAGGGGATGACAGGTCAAGGAAGCTTATCGGCTATCTCTGCTCGATGGCGAAGGCTCTCGGGATAAAGATCGCTGCGGAGTCTGTGGAAAGCAGGGAGCAGATGGAATTCCTCCGGAAGTTGGGCTGTGAAAAAATGCAGGGCTTTTTCTTCGGAAAGCCTATGTTTTACTGGGATCTCCTGCCTGCCATGAGGGATAAGGGCTTAAGAGCCGAGTCCTTAAGCCTGAAGGTTTATTATGACGTGATAGGACAGACGGATATCCGGGAAAGACGCAATAGTTCCTATGCGATCGTGGAATTTGTTGATGAGCGTTCGAGGTTCCTGTATCTGAACGAGAAGTATTATGAGAACATAATGAGTCTCGGTATTACCGATCTCAGTATGCTGGAGGATATCTGCAATGACCCCGAATCCACGCTGAACATCAAATTCCTCCAGATGATAAAGCGTTCAAAGGAGAGTGAGTCGGAGCAGGTAGTGGACTTTGTATGGAGGGGGAATTACTGCATAGTAAAGTTCAGATATTTAAGCGGCAGCAGGAAAAGGGATGCCTTCGAGGTTGAGCTTGATAATCTGTCGATAAATCATAAGGTCAGCCATCTGCAGAAGATAAATGATGCCCTTGAGGGAGTTTATTCCGTATTTGACAGGGTGGTCCGCTATGATGTCGAAAAGGACAGGGTGGCTGTCCTTCACAGGGATACCGGATTCACCGCTAAATATGAGAGCAGCAGCTTTTCGGAGAATATAAATGCTTATATCCGGAATGAGATCTATCCGGAGGACAGGGAGAGATACAGGCAGTTTTCGGATTTCTCAAATGTGGGTGAAAGGATAGTAAAGTCCGGCAGGAGCTTTATTTCCGGGTGTTTCCGCTTTAAGAGCGCCAGCGGAAACTACGTATGGAGAGAGCAGTATATCATCCCGTCAAGGGAGCAGGGGACGGGTGAACAGTTCCTGCTCCTCACAAAGGAGGTGGATGAAAAGCAGCTTGCACTCCTTATGGAGCTTAGCTCCTTTGTGTCCTCGGGCTATGACAGCAGCGGGAGGAGCCTTAACAGCAGGATCAGGGATGATGTACTCTGGAGGAATGCCGTGGAATCCTGCCCGGTCGGGATATTCTGGAAGGACAGGGAGCGGAGGTTCCTGGGTGTGAATAAGGCCTTCCTCGATTATTACGGCTTTGAGTCCGAGGAGGAGGTTCTAGGAAAGACCGATGAGGACATGAACTGGCATGTGGATCCGATTCCTTTTAAAACGGATGAAGAGAGTATACTAAATAACGGCACCGTCATAAAGGATGTCGTCGGAAAGTGTCTCTCAAAGGGCGTAAACAGGGATATCATAGTAAATAAGGCGCCTGTTCTTCAGGACGGGCAGATTGTCGGTATCATCGGCTACTTCAGGGATATCGCCGAATGGACCGCAAAGTACGATGTATTAAGGGATCTGTCATTAACAGATAAGGTAACAGGCGTTTTGAATACTCTCGGCATCATGGATGCCGTCAGCAGGTTTGAAGCGGCCTATGTGGAAAATGATACCGACTTTGCCATGTCCATATTTATGATCAATCATTATAAGGATCTAAGGAATGAATACGGAGAGGGCTTTATGGATTCAGTGATGGCGGCCATCGCTTTCAGGATAAAAAAGAGCGTGGGCTCCACGGCCGTTGTCGGACGACCGGGTACGGACCGCTTCCTTATCGTCAATCAGGTTGAAAGAACGGAGGAGGGTTCCTCCTTTTTGCAGAGGATAAGCCGTGATATCTCTTCCATCAGTGAGGTGGACGGGATACCCTGCACGATCTATACCTCTGCGGGCTATGCTGTCTATTCCGAGTGCGGTAGTACGGAAGCCCTGTATTCCGCCACAGTGAAACGGATGAACGACCAGGCGGAACGGATGAGAAGGTTTACCGGTGGCTTTTGAAGATCCCTTTCGTTACCGCTCAGCGTACCGGCGTTGCGCTGGATTGTAACTCCTTCTCATTTTGACATTGACCCTTGTATCATTTATTTTAATAGTGTATTATTATTTGGCGTGTGCAGGCAGGAGGGCAGGCCATGGAACAGTATGTAACGATAAAAGGCGTTAAATCGGGAATAGTCTTAAAGCTTGACGGCGGGGTCTCCTTTGACGAGCTGCTTCCTAAGATCGCAGAGAAGTTCGAATCCGCCTCCTCCTTTTTCGGGACATCAAAGATAGTTCTGAAAATAGAGGGCAGGGATCTTTCGGAGGAGGAAACCGAAAAGGTAATCGACTGCATAAAGGAAAAGACTAAGCTCCGGCTGAATGCCGTTATCACTGACAATAAGGAGCTTCAGGACAAGCTGAATAAGGCTGTCGGGATAGAAAACGAGATAAGCGAGGCCGAAAAGGATAAAAAAATAGACGAGCTTACCGGGGAGAATGTGAAGCTAAGGGACAAGATAGCCGGGCTCACTGGAATGGACGGACGATATGCCGAGATCCATGTGGGGTCCCTCCGTTCCGGAATGAGCTATGAAGCGGAACAGAGCCTTATAATCCTTGGTGATGTGAAGAACGGAGCTTCCGTGACTGCGGGAGGGAGTATCTTTGTTCTGGGAACCCTTACGGGTATTGCCGGAGCCGGGGTTTACGGAGACAAGACTGCTTTTGTTATGGCGCTTAATATGGATCCCCTCCAGATAAGGATAGCGGACTCTCTGGCAATTTCCGAGGATCAGGATCCCGTCGACTTTTCAAAGACCGGGCTTTCAAACAGCGTCAGGCATCAGGATAACGGACCGGAGGTTGCGGAGATAACCGACGGGCATATCATATTGAAGCCCTATGACCGGGAATTCCTTGAGAACTGCGCGTTCTTAAATGATAAGAATAATTGACAAACAGTGGGAGAAAACGTTTTCTAATAAGGAGTATGAGGTATGGCAGAAGTAATAGTTGTGACATCCGGTAAGGGAGGAGTCGGAAAGACCACTACCACCGCAAATCTTGGAACGGGACTTGCGAAGCTTGACAAAAAGGTGGTGCTGGTTGACACGGATATAGGCTTAAGGAATCTGGATGTGGTTCTCGGTCTTGAGAACAGGATAGTATATAACCTTGTGGATGTGGTTGACGGAAACTGCAAGATAACCCAGGCTCTTATAAAGGATAAGAAGGTGGACGGGCTGTATCTCCTTCCCGCAGCACAGACAAGAGATAAGGATGCGGTCACGCCGGAGCAGATGAAAACCCTGGTGGATGAACTCAGGAAGGATTTTGATTACATTATCCTTGACTGTCCTGCAGGTATAGAGCAGGGCTTCAAAAATGCCATAGCAGCTGCCGACAGGGCACTGGTTGTCACCACCCCCGAGGTTTCGGCGGTGCGTGATGCAGACCGTATAATCGGCCTCCTGGAGGCAAATGAGATAAAGAACAGCCGTCTGATCGTAAACCGCCTTAATGTAGATATGGTTAAGCATGGCAATATGATGACAGCCGAGGATGTTGTGGAGGTTCTTTCTATCGACCTTATCGGCGTGGTTCCCTATGACGAGAAGATCGTTGTTTCCACAAATACCGGTACTCCTCTGGCGGGAGACGACACCCTTGTGGGCCGGTCATATATGAATATCTGTCACAGGCTTATGGGCGAGGATGTTCCCTTCCTCAACCTGGAAGCGAAAAAGGGATTTTTCGCGCGTATTAGTGATCTTTTCAAGGGTTGAGAAGAGTTTTGGAATAGGAGGGAAGCTGCCATGAGGTTTATGGATTTTTTCAGAAAAAAGAGCACCAGCGATATTGCCAAGGACCGCCTGAAAATGGTGCTGGTTTCGGACAGGAGCGCCGTAAATCCCGAGATAATGGAAAGGATAAAGAATGACATTATTCAGGTGCTTGCAAAGTATGTGGAGATAGACCAGGAGGGACTGGACATAAAGATAACCCAGGTGGATGCAGAGGGCGAAGACAGGGCAAAGGGTTCAACGGTACCCGCTCTTTATGCAAATATCCCCATCAAGTCTTTAAAACAGAACAACTAAGTGTATTTATGCCGTACTGAGCGCCAGCGGCGTCATCCTGAGCGCCAGCGGCGTCATCCTGAGCGCCAGCGGTGTCATCCTGAGCGCCAGCGAAGGATCTTCTCACCGGTTATAAAGATTCTTCGGGCTACGCCCTCAGAATGACAAAGAAGGCGATCGGAACGACAAAGAAGGCGATCGGAACGACAAAGCTTTTTTAATAGTTAAACTCGCAAACGCTTCGCTTTTTGCTCGTTATAAAATCGCTGCTGACGCAGCTCTCCGGGTACGGGGCTTATAACCCCGCACCCGAAATCAAGATATTCCCACCACCTAAAGGTGGTGGGTTATCTTGATTATTTTATATATAAAATCAGCCGCTTCTGTGGTATTATAAGCTTTAGGAAACTTTAGTTTATATACGGTTCTTCGTGCAAAACCGGAAATGCGCGCAGGAACTTACCTTAGAAGCGGTTTTTTATTATGATTAAGATCAGTGTTATAATTCCCTGCTATAATGTCAGCCTTTTTATCGACAGGTGCATGGAATCCCTTGAAAAACAGACCATAGGAATGAGCTCTCTTGAGATCATCCTTATCAATGATGCGTCAAAGGATGCGACCCTGGGAAAGCTTCTTCTCTGGGAAATGAAGTATCCTGACAATATCTGTGTTATTCCCCTTGAGAAAAATGTTATGCAGGGCGCTGCGAGAAATATCGCCCTGAATTACTGTCACGGTGAGTATATAGCCTATCTTGACGCGGACGACTGGCTCGTTCCCTCAGCCCTTGACAAGGTATACAGGGCTGCGAAGAAGAACAGGGCAGAAATAGTGAATTACCTCTCGAGGAAGGTTTACGGAGATCCTGCAAATGATGATCCTTCCACCAGGAGCGGGAAGAAGGACAGGATGATAGTCATTAACAGTAATGAAGAAAGGCTTGGCTACTTTGCCCATGGCGACGCTCCGCTCCTCCGGGGCTGCTGGGACAAGCTTTTCTTACGGGAATTTGTTATGGACCTGAATCTGAAGTTCGCCGAGGGGGTATTTGACGAGGAGAGTCTTTTTACTACCCCCGCCTATTTGCATATGAGCCGGGTATACGAGCTGAATGAGTACCTTCACAGATATTTCCAGAATTCCATAAGCTCCACCTATAACCTTATGATAGACCTTAAAAGAAGGGACGATAACGCAAAGACCTGGCTTGCCACCTATGAAGAGCTTAAGAGACTGGGGGATCTGGAAACCCAGCACGAGCTTATCGAATGGTTCTTCGTCATAAATTATTACATAAGATCCTTTATCTTCGCGGAATCCAGGGGGATTAAGTATGATGTCGAAACCGTAAACGTCATGCAGGACACGGTGCACCGGCTTTTTCCTGAATACAGGCAGAATAAGACCCTTATGGGGATGAAGCTTTATAAAAAGGCTCTGGAGCTTGTGGATCTTGAGGTAAATGAGGGCAATATCGACGAATACAACGAAAAATGGCTTGAGATCTGCAGGGAAAACCAGGGGGGTATATGAAGAGGGTCTCGGTCATAGTCCCCTGCTACAATGCAGGAAGGTATATCGACAGATGTATGGAAAGCCTCACGGGACAGACCATAGGAGCCGGTTCCCTGGAGATACTGGCTGTTGACGATATGTCGGAGGACGATACCCGCGACAGGATATCGGAGTGGGAAAAACGTTTTCCGGAAAGCATTGCTTTTATCCCTCTTGAAAAGCACGTAATGCAGGGAGCGGCGAGGAACATTGCCTTAAGCTATGCGGGCGGGGACTATGTTATGTTTCTGGATTCCGATGACTGGCTGCTGCCTGAGGCGGTAGAGCATATCTATGAAAAAGCGGTCAGGTCCGGCGCGGAGATCGTCGGATACCTTTCGAGAAACGCGACGGAATATGACCCCGGAGACAGAGACTATGAAACGGGCAGAAAAAATGAGCTTTTGAAGGTTATTGATACCGCTGACAGGATAAAACTCTTATTTACCGGACGCACCATGAGGGGCTGCTGGGACAAGCTCTATAAAAGGAGCTTTGTTTCAGATCATAAGCTCAGGTATGCTGAGGGGGTATTTGACGAGGAAAGCCTTTTTACCATACCCGCCTTTCTGGCCGTCAGGAGATATTATCTTCTGAATGAGGAGCTGCATCGGTACTATGAGAATCATGGTAGTACGGTATTTAATCTTGTAAAGAAAACGGAGCACCGGGACGACAATGCCAGAACCTGGTTTGAGCTCTATCACTTCCTTAAGGACGAGGGCTATCTCGACAGGGACAGGATCGTTCCCGAGGCACTTTTTATCCAGAATTATTTTAACAGGTCATTTTTGAATAATATTCCCAGGGGCTTACGGTATGATGCACCCACGGTAAAGAGTATGCAGGATACCGTAAGGACCTTCTTCCCGGATTATAAGAAGAACCCTGTGCTTATGCAGATGAGAAGCCTTGAATACACTGAGAGACTTATGGCCTTTGACACTGATTCCGGCGATATGGGGAAATTTGAAGAGATTGTAAAGGAATTTGCAATAAATGTCGGTAACGAGCTATAAGGATCTGTCTGTATGCATAATAACCAGGGATCAAAGGGAAAAGCTTACGAAGTGTCTGAAGGCCGTAAAGAAGCACCTTCCTGATGCGGATATTGCGGTTCTCGACACGGGAAGCCTTGACGGATCCTTAAGAAGCGCAGCGGCATTCACCCGGAATACCGGGAGCTTTGAATGGTGTGACGACTTTTCAAAAGCGAAGAATGCCTGTATTGAGATGGCACGTAATGATCTTGTGCTGGTCATAGACAGTGACGAGTACATAGAGGGCTTCCTTACCTCCGGAGAAGGGACAGGGAATATCATAGGGGAATATTCGGAGCACCCGGGAGCCGTCGGCAGGATAAGGCGGATAAACTCCTACATAAATGAGCAGGGCTTAAGGGTGGAATACGGCGAATGGATAAACAGGCTATTTGACAGGAGGCTTTTTCATTTTACCGGACGGATCCATGAACAGGTTTCCTTACGAAATGAGGGCAGCGGTAAAGATATCTATGATTACGCTATGTACCGGACGGGGCTTAAGCTGTTCCACGACGGATATGACCTGAGTCCTGATGAGCTTAAAAAAAAGGCTGAAAGGAATATCGCACTTTTACAAAGGGAGACAGAGGAGCATTCAGAGGACCCCTATCTCTTTTACCAGCTGGGGAAGAGCTATTACAGCGGGAAGAAAAAGGAAGAGGCCGTGAAAAGCTTTCGAAAGGCTCTGGAGCTTAAGCCTAATAAGGACAGGGAATATCTGTCAGATCTTTACTGCCTTACGGGCTACGCCCTTCTGGAGACAGGAAGGGCAGGGGAGGCACTGGAGCTTCTGACACCCCTTAAATCAGAGAAAAGATATGGCTCGGATGCGGATTTCCTGTTTCTCTATGCCATGCTCTTAATGAATAACATGCGTTTTGATGAAGCAAGGGAGACCTTCATCGCCTGCACATCCCTGCCGCCCTCCTCAACAGAGGGGACAAACTCTTTTATGGCGTGGTATAATGCAGGGGTTATATCGGAAGTAACGGGTGACAGGGAAAACGCGATAGTGTATTATAAAAACGCGGGAGAGTTTGAAACTGCAAGGAAGAGTCTGGAGAGACTTAAGTGAGATCCGGAGTAACTGTTCGGAATCTGAAGGGGTCTGAACAGACACGATCCGGACAGGAAAATGCCGGCTTGTTATCTGGAAAGGATATTATTTGGATTGATGAAACGAAAGACTGATGGACTACTCTTTAAGTGCGGGGTTCTTTTCTTTGTTTTTACCGTGGTCACGCTTCTCTTATGCAGTATTATGATGTATATATCCCAGATGCAGTCATACAGGAAGCAGTGTCAGGACAATATCCGGATGATGGGAAGGTATCTCGAAAGCATGATACAGAATGAAAAGCTGGAGTTTTCCAATCTTCAGAAATACTTTATGGAAAACTACCGTGATATGGAAATACCCATAGACTTTGAGGATTTCCATGACAAGAAGAGCGAATTCGAGGTGAAGCTGTCCGAAGATTTTCCGGGGAAAAACTTCGGTGTGGATATTGGCTTCAATGACCTGACACCCGAGCTTAAAAAGCTTTACGCTGAGTGGACACATGAATACTGGCTCTTAACCTTTGAGGACGCCAGGAGAGACTTTGATCTGGCCTACTGCTATTACCTCACGGTGGAAGAGAATAATGACGGAAGCTATGAGGTCTACTACATGCTGGATGGCGAGAGGACCGAGAGAGACGGATCCGGCGGAAAGCTCCTGCATCTTGCCGACCAGTACCATCACACTCCGGAAAACCAGCCGGTGGAATGGAAGGCCTGGAGCACCGGGGAAGAGGTGGATGAGTTCCAGGAATGGGACAATGACTACGGCCACACCTATACAAATTATGTTCCTCTTATCATTGATAATAACAAGATGGGACTTATCTGCACAGAGGTGGATGTGAATGACGTAAATTACCATATACTGCTGAACACCCTTAAGGAAATGTTCCTTATCACCATAGTACTGGTGATATGCGTGCTAGTAACCCTGACGCTCATAAACAGATTCTATATCCAAAAGATCGTGGGGATGTCCGGGATCGTGGGAAAGTATTCCTCTGACAAGGATTCGGATGTATCAAAGGAGCTCGATAAATTCAATACCAATAATGACGAGCTATCGGAGCTGGCGGGTCAGATATCCTCAATGATAGTCGAGCTTGACTTCCATATGAAGAATCTTATAGCCACCCATAAAGAGCTTACCGAAACAAAGGAGAGGGCAAGCTCCATGCAGGCTCTTGCAAATAAGGATGCTCTTACGGGTATCAGGAACAAGACGGCTTATGACCATGAGATGGGGCTTATCGAAACGGGACTTAAGGAAAGTCCGATAGATTTCGGTATCGCGATGATCGACCTCAACTACTTAAAAAAGATAAACGACACTTACGGCCACGAGCAGGGAAATCTCGCCATAAAGAGACTGTGTCATATAATATGTGTTATCTTCGACCACTCTCCGGTATTCAGGATAGGAGGGGACGAATTCGTCGTGATCTTAAGAGGCCACGATATGGAGCACTATGAGGAATTAAAAGACCGTTTCGAGAATGAGATGGTCATCATAGGGAACGATCCCGAGATTCCGCGCTGGGAGAAGGTTTCAGCGGCTATAGGTGCAGCCTTCTTTGACCCGGAGCAGGATAAGAACGCAGCGGATGTGTTTAAGAGGGCAGACACCCTTATGTATGAACGTAAGAAAGAGATGAAGGCTGTAAGAGAGGAATAGAAGCAGGAATATATAAAATAATCAAGATAACCCACCACCTTTAGGTGGTGGGAATATCTTGATTTCGGGTGCGGGGTTATAAGCCCCGTACCCGGAGAGCTGCGTCAGCAGCGATTTTATAACGAGCAAAAAGCGAAGCGTTTGCGAGTTTAACCACAGATAAGGAACGGGTGCCTTGAATCCGGTACAGCTTTTGCAGAAATGCGGCACGGGTTCATGGTGCCCTGTTTTTCGGGAAAAACGCTCTGTTTCAATAATGAAGGTATGGAAGGAGAATGAAGTGGACGGGGAGAGCAGGGAAACTTTTGCATCGAGATTAGGATTTATCCTGGTAAGTGCCGGATGCGCCATAGGGATAGGAAATGTATGGAAATTCCCCTATGTTGCGGGAGCAAACGGCGGGGCGGTATTTTTGCTGTTCTATCTGCTCTTTCTGGTTATCATGGGGATCCCTGTTCTGACCATGGAACTGGCCATAGGACGTGCCAGCAGGAAGAGTATTATTTCAGCCTACAAGGACCTTGAGAAGAAGGGGAGCAAATGGCATATTCACGGCTGGTTCTGTACAGCAGGCTGCTATATTCTGATGATGTACTATACAACGGTGTCAGGGTGGATGCTCTCCTATCTTTTTAAATTTGCTACGGGTAAATTTTCGGGGATACCGACGGAAAAGGTAGGGGATGTCTTTACTGAAATGCTTGCAAACCCATTTGAAATGGGATTTTTTATGGCAATAACAGTTGTTTCAGGTTTCGCCGTTCTAAGCCTTGGAGTACAGAAGGGTCTTGAAAGGGTGACCAAGTATATGATGACAGGGCTCATTGTACTGATCGTGCTCCTTGCCATAAACAGCCTTCTCATGAAGAATGCCGGAGAGGGGATCAGCTTCTACCTGTATCCTGACTGGAACAGGGCTATTGGTATCGGTATCGGAAACGTGATATCGGCGGCAATGAGCCAGGCCTTCTTTACCTTAAGTATCGGTATAGGATCAATGGAGATACTGGGGAGCTATATGTCAAAAGATCATACTCTTTTGGGAGAATCAATACGGATATGTGCTCTTGATACCTTTGTTGCGGTAATTGCCGGGCTTATCATATTCCCGGCCTGCTTCAGCTATGGTGTGAAGCCGGATCAGGGACCCTCTCTTATATTTATCACTCTTCCCACTGTATTCCTGAATATGACAGGAGGAAGGATATGGGGAACGCTTTTCTTCGTCTTTATGACCTGTGCAAGCTTTTCCACGGTTACCGCGGTTTTTGAGAACCTTGTGGCCTGGCTTCAGGATAATTTTGGGTGGAGCAGGAGAAAGGCCGTTCTTGTGAACCTTATTTTTGTATTGATCGCCAGTATCCCCTGTGTTCTGGGCTACAATGTCTGGAGCGGCCTTCATCTGATCGGAGACCGGAATGTGCTGGATTCTGAGGACTTTATTGTCAGCAACTTACTTCTTCCCGGGGGAGCACTTGTCTACCTTCTCTTTTGTCTACATAAGGCCGGCTGGGGACAGGAGGAGTATCTGAAGGAAACGAATACAGGAAAGGGTATCAGAATGTCTGAAAGGCTTATTCCCTTTTTCCGTTATATTTTGCCGGTTCTTATCCTGATAATCCTGGTAAACGTAGTAATTACGCATCCCCCTCAATAATCTTATAGAATCAGCATCCGACAATGGA
>CAMVGV010000050.1 GCA_947167135.1 uncultured Lachnospiraceae bacterium | reverse complement strand
GGGAGTAAAGGGACATTATAAGTATCACTGCACCCGTGCCGCCAAGGAGGGCAGCAGGATCTACTATATCATTGACGAGTTCCTGGAGGATGAGAACGGTATCCTTACGGAAACAGGCACAGCTTATGCCGTGGATATCGTAAGCTGTATGATGTACAGGGCAAATATGAAGCCTGACGGAAGATACGGCTTTACACTGTTTTATTAAAAACGGCTTTACGCTGTTTTCTTAAAAGTGTGGCAAAGACCGGGAACTGGTGGTATACTTTTGGGAATGTAAGATCCTTCGCTGCACTCAGGATGACAATGGGACGGGCGCTCAGGATGACAATGGGGCGGGCGCTCAGGATGACAATGGGACAGCGATTAGGAGCCGGTTTCAGGGAAAGCGATTATACACACAATGGACAGTAATATGCAGAAAAAAGTATTTCAGCTGCTGGTTGACAATACCTCGGGTGTTTTGAGCCGCATAGCGGGGCTCTTTGCGAGACGGGGTTACAATATCGAGAGCATTACCGCGGGGGTTACTGCGGATCCAAGATTTACAAGGATAACCATAGTCACCGACGGGGATGACGAGATCCTGGAGCAGATCGAAAAGCAGCTGGAGAAGCTTATCGACGTCAGGGATATAAGGGTGCTGGAGCCCGGGAATTCCGTTTACCGGGAGCTTTGTATGATAAAGATAGAGGCGGATGCGAAGTCAAGGCAGGGAATAATCGCCCTTGCCGATGTCTTCAGGGCTAAGGTTATAGATGTTGCACCGGATTCTCTTATCACGGAGATCACGGGAAACCAGTCAAAGATCAATGCTTTTATAGACCTTCTTTCCGATTTCAGGATACTGGAGATTGCCCGCACCGGCATAGCCGGACTGCAGCGCGGCACCGAAGGGGTCATCTGGCTGGAGGAAAATGATATCTGAACACCTTCAGGTCCGGTGTGCAGTTTTTACGGGCAAAAATATCCGGGATGCTTTTACGAGCCTTCTTAATGCGGGTCTGCTTACTATATTTAAGGAAACACATTAATTTATAAAGAAAAGGAGATAAAAGAAATGGCACTTAATGACACAAACCCGATCTACTACGAATCAGACTGCAATCTTTCGGTACTTGACGGAAAGACCATTGCGATCATCGGCTACGGAAGCCAGGGCCACGCCCACGCTCTGAACCTCAAGGATTCAGGCTGCAACGTGATCATAGGTCTCTATGAGGGATCAAAATCCTGGAAAAAGGCCGAGGAGCAGGGTCTCAAGGTCTACACAGCCGATGAAGCCGCAAAGAGGGCTGACATCATAATGATCCTTATCAATGATGAGAAGCAGGCAAAGATGTATAAGGAATCCATCGAGCCGAATCTCGAGGCCGGAAACGTCCTTATGTTCGCCCACGGCTTCAATATCAGATATAAGCTTATCGTTCCTCCTTCTGATGTGGACGTTGTAATGATAGCTCCCAAGGGACCCGGACATACCGTAAGATCCGAGTACCAGGCAGGAAAGGGTGTTCCCTGTCTTATTGCGGTTGAGCAGGATTACAGCGGAAAGGCAAAGGATATAGGTCTCGCATATGCGCTGGGTATCGGCGGAGCAAGAGCAGGCGTGCTCTGGACTACCTTCAAGACCGAGACCGAGACCGACCTCTTCGGGGAGCAGGCTGTTCTCTGCGGCGGAGTCTGCAAGCTTATGCAGACAGGCTTCGAGGTTCTGATCGAGGCAGGATATGATCCCAGAAATGCATATTTTGAGTGTATCCACGAGATGAAGCTTATTGTTGACCTTATCTATCAGTCAGGCTTCAAGGGCATGAGATATTCCATTTCAAACACAGCCGAGTACGGTGACTACACCACCGGACCGAAGATCATTACCGATGAGACAAAAAAGGCGATGAAGAAGGTACTTGCAGACATCCAGGACGGAACCTTCGCGAAGGACTTCCTTCTCGATATGTCGGATGCCGGCGGACAGGTTCACTTCAAGGCTCTCCGCGACAAGGCCGCAGAGCATGTATCCGAGCAGTACGGTGAGGAGATCCGTAAGCTCTACAGCTGGTCGGACGAGGACAAGCTGATAAATAACTGAGAATAGATATTTCGCTCGCATTTGCCAGTTGTTCGACAGGCTGTTTCCGTTTCGGGACGTTTTGTCATCCTGAGCGTCAGCGAAGGATCTTTCCAAGCTGAAATTAAGATTCTTCGCTTCGCTCAGAATGACAGGAACGGGGCACTCAGAATGACAGGAGCGGGACGCTCCCGCTTCGGGACGTTTTGTCATCCTGAGCGTCAGCGAAGGATCTTTCTAAGCTGAAATTAAGATTCTTCGCTTCGCTCAGAATGACAGGAACGGGGCACTCAGAATGACAGGAGCGGGACGCTCCCGCTTCGGGACGTTTTGTCATCCTGAGCGTCAGCGAAGGATCTTTCTAAGCTGAAATTAAGATTCTTCGCTTCGCTCAGAATGACATTATTCAGTCTCAGAATGACACTGCACATTCGGATAATTTAATTGTGCTACGCAAATGCCTGTTCTGAACTGTTACGATCTTATGATATATGTGAAAAAAGATCTTCAGACATCAATGTGCAGGGCAGATCGATAGCGAACGACTGCAGTTTTGTGCCGAAATGCGGCGACCCGTAGCGAGAGCGCTTTTTTCGAGCCGGAGGGTCGTCCGAATATTTTGGTACAAAACAAAGGTAGTGAGCGTGATCTGACCGCACATTAATGTCTGAAGATCTGACTGTTAATAACAGTCACTTGTGGAAAATACATCCCGGACAGGTTCGCTTCATCCCGGGTTGCATCCGTTCATATCCGGACAACATCCGAGTACATTCTTGACAGATCCAAAGCGGGAAATTATGGAAAACACCGAAGTAAACAAGCTTCAAAACAGAAATAAGACCATAATAGTTACAAGCATCATCGGTATAGCCGCAAATATCTTCCTTGCGGCCTTCAAGGCCTTTGTGGGCTTTCTTTCAAGGTCTGTTGCTATTGAGACGGACGCCCTGAATAACCTTTCCGATGCCGCCAGCTCCATAATAACCATTGTGGGAACCTATCTCGCAGGCAAGGAGCCGGATAAGCAGCACCCCTTCGGGCACGGCAGGGCAGAGTACCTAAGCGCCCTTCTTATTTCAATGCTGGTAATTTATGCCGGAATCACGGCATTTATCGAATCCGTAAAGAAGATAATCGATCCCGTAACACCGGATTACAGCCGGATCACCTTTATAGTGATCCTTGTGGCTGTGATCGTAAAGCTGGTGCTCGGAAGGTACGTGAAAAGCGTAGGGGTACGGGTGAACTCGGGGTCACTTAAGAACTCCGGAGATGACGCCTTTATGGACGCAGTGATCTCCGCGTCTACTCTGGTGGCGGCTGTATTATATGTTTTCACGCATATTTCAGTAGAAGCATATCTCGGTGCGGTGATAGCGCTGTTGATCGTAAAAGCCGGTGTGGAGATGCTGAAGGAAACACTGTCAAAGGTTCTCGGGGAGAGCGTGGATCCCAAAATGGCAAGGGATATAAAGGCGACGGTTATGAGCTTTCCCCAGGTTTCCGGAGCCTATGACCTTGTTCTTCATAATTACGGACCCGATATGTTTAACGGATCTCTTCATATAGAGATACCGGATACGCTTTCTGCCGTTGATCTTGATAAGCTTATACGGGACATTACCGACAAGGTTCTGGAAAAGCACGAGGTGATACTTACGGCGATAGGAGTATATTCCCTTAATACACAGAATTCCGAAGCCGTAAAGATGCGTGAAAATGTCAGCCGGATAGTTCTATCAAAGCAGTATGTCAGGCAGATTCACGGTTTTTACTATGATGATGAAAAAAAGAGCATACGATTTGATGTTGTGATCAGCTTCGATGCTCCCGATCATCATAAGGTCTTTGAAGAGGTCTGTGCCGCAGTACATGATGCCTACCCTGAATACAGCGTGCAGGCTGCCATTGACAGGGATTTCAGCGAACAGTAGCCGGATCAGGTTCAAATTCGTGCAGATTGTCATATAATTCCGGAATCCTTATCAAATCTTTGTCAGTTCTTTCCTCCTCTATTAAAACTGTTTTTCACGTAACTCATCTATAAAACACAGTTTTTGATAAGATCCTTCGCTAACGCTCAGGATGACAGGTATATTGTCTGACGGTCAGTTGTCTGACTTACAGATTTCATCTGTTTGGGTCGAATAATAAGCAAAAAAAGTTTTACTTTACATAAATTCGTGGTATAATATCAAGCGTTACTTGTGCTTTTTGTTCTATTTTAGGTACAATTTTATCAGGGGTTTTTATGAAAAAGAGATTTATCAGTATTGCTGCAGTTTCATTAACAGGGGTTCTCACACTACTCTCCGTTTCCGGCTGCTCTGCTTTGCCCTTCGGAAAAGAAGAAGAGAAAGCAGTCGAAGAGGTTGATACTTCTATAGAGGTCAGAGTTTCAACGCCGCTTCTTCGGACCATTTCCATAGAATCCAATTTTTCCGGTACTGTGGAAGCTGATGATATTGTAAAGGTAATTCCGAAGGTCGCCGGGGAGGTTACGGAAAAGCATTTTGAGGTGGGGGATCATGTGAACGAAGGTGATCTTCTTTTCAAGATGGATGATGAAACGGCAAGACTTCAGCTTGACAATGCAAAGGCCACTCTCGACAGCGCAAAAGCGGGTTATACTTCCCAGCAGGCAAATAATGCCAGGATAAAAGCCGAGGCAAATGAGAATATAGCGAAGATCTCCTACAATGAAGCACAGATGAATCTCGCAGTAGACAATGCTTATGCGGGAAAACGTTCAGCAGGCAATACCTTTGAAAACGCTGCCGCCAGCGCAAGGTATTATGAGTATCATAATGAAGAAACGGAAGATGATCTTCATGATGCGAAGAAGGATAAGAAGAAGTTAAAGAAACGCAGGGATGAGCTAAAGGATCTTGTTGAGGAATATAAGAAAAAAGAAAGATCGGACGGAGTAGATAAGGCAAATGACTGGCTCTGGAACAAGGGTTACGACAGTTCTTCGGAGCTAAATAACGCATATTCCAGCGCTTCTTCGGCATATGAAGCCGCAAAGAATGCTATCGACGGATATGAAGATGCAATAGACAGCTATGAGATGATGAATAAGATCACCTATGAGAATAACGCCGACTCTGCTGAGATGAACTATTATACCGCTGAAGAGAACCTGGCTTTGGCGGAGCAGAACAGGGAAATCTACAATAATTATACTAAGGCTACCACCATCTTCGGAGTAAATGCCTCAGTCGTAGGTGCGGATGCGAGCCTCGTGAATTCCGAGGCCAATGTCCGCCAGGCCAGGGTAGGAGTGGAAAATGCCGAGATAAATCTGGACAATTATACCGTAACCGCTCCTGTCAGCGGAACAATCACAAATATCGGTATATCCCTTTATAATATGGCCTCTTCGGCAACCGAAGCATACACCATAGAAACAGACAATCAGAGCAAGGTGGTTTTCTATGTTGCCGAGGAAACGCTTCATAATATTGAGATCGGAAATACAGCGGTAATTTCAAAAAACGGACAGAATTACAATGCAAGGATAACGGATGTGGCATCCACGGTTGATAAGGATACGGGTCTCTTTAAGATAGAAGCTGTTGTTTCGGATGGAGGAGAAGAACTCTTAAACGGATCCACGGTCAGTATCCGCACGGTCACCAGGCGTTCAAAGAATGCCCTCACTATTCCTGCGGACTGCATTTATTATGATGATGATCAGGCCTTTGTCCTTCTCTCTGACGGAAAGCACGCCAAAAGATGTGACATAGAAACAGGGCTTTCGGATGATGAGGGAATAGAGGTTGTAGGAGGCCTTACTCCTGATGACAATATAATAGTTACCTGGTCTTCCATGCTAAAGGATGGAGCAGAGATCAAGGTTACCGGAAATGAGAAGTATACTGTGGCTAACAGTGCAGGAAATAAAGGGACTGCTGAGAATAAGATCATTGATCCTGCCCAGATCACAGCAGGTTCTGCGACAGTTGAAGCGGAGGCCGAATAAATGAAATTTATGATTGCCGGGATAATCAAACGTCCCGTTACTGCAATAGTAGCCATAATTTCACTTGTGGTCTTTGCCGCCGTATCTCTTTCCAGTATGAAGTTAAAGCTGATGCCCGATATGGATTTTCCTGTTCTGGGCATTATCACAAGCTATCCCGGCGCCTCTCCGGATCAGATAGATGAGCGTATTTCGGATCCTATTTCCGATGCCTGTCAGTCAATTTCCGGCATAAAGCATATCCAGGCCGACTCCTTGGAGAATATGAGCCAGGTCATTCTGCAGCTGGAATATGGCGTTGAACTGCAGGATGTAAAAAATGACGTGCGTACCAAGCTGGACCGGATAAAGAATGATCTTCCGGATGGGATACAGGATCCTACAATTCTGGAAGCCAGCTTTTCGAATTCTCCTGACATCATCCTTGCCGTATCTTCAGAGAATCCGGATGAAGACATCCTTGAGATCGTAAAGGATAAGATAGAGCCGGAATTCCAGAAAATATCTACTCTTGCACAGGTAGATACCAAGGGCGGCAGAGAGAAATATGTAAGTATCGAGCTTGTGCCGGAATATGCGGCCCAGTACGGGATGGATGTTTCATCCATTGCCGATTCGATAAAAGCCGTTAATTTCTCAATGTATACGGGATCGGCCACTCTCGGAGACCAGAAGATGTCAATGAACGCCGAGGTAAAATTTGAGGATCTTGCCGAGCTTGAACAGGTTCCGATCACCACATCATCAGGTCAGACCATACATTTATATGATGTATCAAGGGTACACTTTTCCACCAAAGACCCCACATCCTTAAGCCGTTATAACGGTCAGGAAAACGTCAGTGTGCAGCTTAAGAAAAAACAGTCTGCTTCTCCCGTTACGCTGTCAAAGGATGTCCATAAGAAGATCAAGGATCTGGAGATAATGTATCCTACTCTCAAGTTTGATGTGATAGAGGATTCCTCCGAAACCATTATAAAAAGCCTTACGAGAGTTTTTGAGACTATATTACAGGCCGTGTTTCTTGCCATGGTGGTGCTCTTTATCTTTTTCGGGGATCTGAAGGGCTCTTTGATCGTTGCCAGCACCATGCCTGTTTCACTTCTTGCGACTCTCTGCTGTATGAAGCTTGCGGACTTCGACTTAAATACAATAACTGCAGGATCGCTCATTATTTCCGTAGGAATGATGACGGATAATGCGGTGGTTGTCCTGGAAATGTGTTTCAGAAAGAGGGATGAGGGACTGGATTTTTCCGATGCTGCCCTGACGGGAACATTGGTAGTAGTGAATTCTGTTATCACCTCCACGATCACGACGGTTGTGGTTTATCTGCCTATGGCTCTGCTGCAGGGACTTTCGGGACAGATGTTTAAGCCCATGGGCTTTACCATAATCTTTGCTTTAACTGCCTCGATGATAGCGGCACTCCTTCTGATACCTCTGTGCTTTGCTTTCTATAAGCCGACCGAGAAAAAAGATATCATTACCAACCGGATCTTAAGTAAGGTAATAAGGGTATATGAAAAGGTACTCAGAAAGGCTCTCAAATTCAAGAAAACGGTTTTTCTTATTGTAGTTGCTATGATCGGCCTTACGGTTGCGCTGACACCTTTTCTCCAGACAGAGCTCTACTCAGCTCAGGATGAAGGAATTGCAACCATAAATGTCAAGTTCAGACCGAATCTGAATCTCGAAACTATGAATAAGACCGTGGAGGAGCTGGAAGAATTTGTAAAAGGATCCGAGGATATAAAGAAGTATATCACCTCTGTGGACGAGAGCTCGGCATCAGCCACCATAAATGCCTATAAAACCGATGAATGTGATAAAAAGACACAGGAGATCGTTGATGACTGGAATGTAAAATTGCATGATTTCTCGGAGCTTTCCGAGATCAGCTGTTCCGCGGGATCTTCATACCAGGGAGCAACAAGTGCGGATACGACGGATATAGTCCTGCAGTCCACGAATCTTGATAAGCTTAAGGAAAACTGTAATTCACTGGAAGATGAGCTGCAGAAGATAGACGGGGTTATCTCAACCTCTTCTACGGTTGTGGATACGGGAAGCAAGGCAAAGGTGGTCATAGATCCCGTTCTGGCTAAATCCAAGGGATTTTCCGCAAGACAGGTAGCCCAGCTTGTATACACCAATATGAACGGAACCGATGCGATTGATGTGGATCTTGATGGGAAAAACTATACAGTCAAGGTTGAGTATCCCAATGGTTATTATGACAGTATAAGCGATGTGGAAGCCATGACATTTAAGAATCCCAACGGAAACAGCGTGCCTCTTACTGAGATCGGAAGGGTTGATTATGCTTCGGCTCCCAGTACCTTTAACAGATATGACGGTATGTACAAGGCTACCGTTACAGTAAGAACCACATCTGACAAGAAGGATGCGGTTTCCAAGGAAGCAAACAGGGTATCTGAGGAATTTGAGCTGGATCCCGAGGTTATCCACGGAATGGGAATGGAGTCCGAAATAGAACAGGAAGAATTCGGTGCACTGGGAGAGGCCATAGCCATAGCCGTATTCCTTGTATTTGTGGTAATGGCACTTATGTTTAATTCGATATCGATCTCACTCCTTATCATGCTCGAGATACCTTTTGCCATAGTGGGTTCGATCCTTTATATGATTATTACCCAGTCAAAGATCAGCATGGTTTCCCTGATGGGATTTTTGATGCTTGCCGGTATCGTTGTTAATAACGGTATCATTCTTGTGGATATGGCGATACAGAACCGGAACGGCGGAATGACCACGGTGGAAGCTCTGGTGGATTCAGGTAAGGGACGTCTCCGTCCCATCCTTATGACCACCCTTACCACGGTACTTGCTATGATCCCCACCTCACTGGGTATCGGAGGTGCCGCGGATTCAATGCAGGGTATGGCTGTCGTTATTGTCGGCGGACTGATGGTATCCACAGTTCTGACCCTTGTTGTGCTGCCTACCTTCTATCTCCTCCTTGATTCCGCAAAGGTCAAGGTCGCAAGGATCGGGGAAAAGCGTAAGGAAAGAGCTGCTGCCAGAGCACTTGCGAAAAAAGAAAGGAAGGAGCTTAAGGAGCAGGAGAAGCAGAACAGAATAGAGCAGAAGGAAGCGCAGAAGGAAGCGCAGAAGGAAGAAAAGAAAGAAGAGCAGCAGGAAGAACGGAAGGAAGAACAGAAGGAAGAACAGAAGGAAGAGAATACACCGGAGTCTGACAGCAAAAACAAGATCGATGATGACAAAATCGATCAGGACAAAAATGATGATGACAAAAAGCAGGACAAATAAAAATTCCGGTTGATAAGATCTTCTTTCTAATTTATACTATACGTTGATACGCATAAGGGACACGGTTTGCCGTGTCCCTTGAAAAACCCATAGGAATGGCGGCGGACTGACTTGATATTTTGGATTTCCGGCGCAACGGAGAAAAAATGAAGCACTACGATTACAAAACAAAGGGCACCTGTGCGGTGGAGATACATTTTGATATTGATGATGAAAAGAAGATACATAATGTCAGCTTTGACAGGGGCTGCAACGGAAATCTGAAGGCGATCTCAAAGCTTGTTGAGGGACAGGATGCAAAAGGAGTAGCGGATCTTCTCTATGGGAATACCTGTGGGATGAAGGCTACCTCCTGCGCGGATCAGCTTGCAAGAGGAATAAAGGAAGCGATAGGATAATGGCTAGACGAAAGAGAAGGGTGCCTCCCGAAAAGGAATATAAGGGCAGGGATGATATAGACAGCGTTGAAGCGGAGGCTGGAGAGAAGCCCATAGAAGAAGCCGTGAGTGACGAAGAGCACGTGAAAACCGTGGCCGGAAATGGAAATCCTGCAGAAACGGAGAACAGCGGTACGGATCAAGTTGATGCGGAAATCAGCAACACGGAACGTATCTTAAAGGAAAGCGGCAACAGCGAACGGCTCAAAAAGGAAAGCGGCAATACTGAACACAGCAATTTAGAAAGCAGTTATACGGTGAAAGAAGAAAATCATACAGGAGCCGGCATGATGACCGATGCCATGCCGGAGTTTTTGAGGAGTGCAAATTCCACAATAAGAAGGGACGGGCCTTATAAGAACTACAGCGGCAATGCCGATGTACTGAGGCACAAAAAAAGAGAGAACGAGAAGCAGAGAGGAAGCAGGGGAAGAAGAAAGAAACAGAAGATACAGAGAGAAGGAATAGTTTCCACCGAGACTGTTTCACTTGTGGCTCTGGTCATCATACTCGGAACCATCATTTTCTCCGCTGTAAGGCATGTTGAGATGCGGGAGCTTTCCCTTGCCGTACTTTTGATCACAGCGGTCATCACCGTGATAATGGGAGTTCTTCTCGGTGACGCGCCATCCTATGTAACTCTTATTGTGGTGGCACTTATAATAATCGCAGGCGCTATAACCGGCATGTTTTCCGAGGTTATCACCGGGGCTGTTTTCTTCCTCGGCACTGTGCTTGCCATAAAGGGACGGTTTGAATAGAGGTTTAAGGAGAGTGACAGGTGGCAAAGCTCTGGGGCGGAAGATTTAAGAATGAAACGGATTATGACGCATTTAATTTTAATGCGTCTCTTTCCTTTGATAAGAGGCTGATAAATGAGGACATAGAGGGCAGCATAGCCCACAGCAGAATGCTTATGAAATGCGGCATCATCCCGGAGGAGGATGCCCTTTCCATAATAGAGGGACTTCAGGGCATATTAAGGGATGTTGAGAACGGAGACCTGGAGATAAGCCCTGAGTATGAGGATGTCCACAGCTTTGTTGAGTCCGTTTTAACGGACAGGATCGGAGAAGCGGGAAAGAGGCTCCATACCGGACGGAGCAGGAATGACCAGGTGGCTCTCGATATGAAGCTCTATATCAGGAAGCAGATATTGACGGTTGATGAGCAGGTCTTTCTTCTGGAAAAAGCACTTTTTGAAATTATACGGGATAATACCGATACCTATATGCCGGGCTTCACACATCTGCAGAAGGCGCAGCCGGTATCCTTATCCCACCATATGGGCGCGTATTTCGAGATGTTTATGCGTGACAGGAGGAGGCTTAAGGATATTTATGCGGGAACCGGTGAGTGCCCCTTAGGGAGCGGAGCCCTTGCCGGAACCACCTACCCTCTTGACAGGGAATTTAGCGCAAAAGAACTCGGATTTAGCGGAGGTCCCACGAGGAACAGCATGGATTCCGTTTCCGACAGGGATTATCTTATAGAGTTTCTTTCTGCTCTATCCATTATAATGATGCATTTATCCAGGTTTTCAGAGGAGATAATAATCTGGAACTCCAATGAATACGGCTTTGTGGAGATAGACGACCGCTTTTCAACAGGCTCAAGCATCATGCCCCAGAAAAAAAATCCGGATATTGCGGAGCTTGTCAGAGGAAAGACGGGACGGGTCTACGGGGCGCTGATGTCACTTCTTACAACTATGAAGGGACTGCCTCTTGCCTACGACAAGGATATGCAGGAGGATAAGGAGGTGGCTTTTGATGCCATAGATACTGTTTCCGGGTGCCTTAAGCTCTTTAGAGGGATGGTATCTTCAATGTCCTTTAATAAGGCTGTTATGGAGAAAAGCGCAAAACGGGGCTTCACAAATGCCACCGATGCCGCGGATTATCTGGTAAAAAAAGGAATGCCCTTCAGGGATGCCCATTCGGTCATAGGAGCTCTTGTATTAAGGTGCATTCAGAAGAACTGCGCTCTTGACGATCTTTCACTTGAGGAGTGGAAGGAGGGGTCGGAGCTTTTTGATGAGGATATATATGATGCGGTGTCCCTAAAGACCTGTGTTGAAAACAGGGTGACCTTCGGAGCGCCGGGAAGTGAGTCGATGAAGAAGAACATTGAGTTTTATGAGAAGTATTTAAATGAGGGGACTTTGGGTGGAAGATCCTGAGTGACAGCCATATGATGTTGGTTGAAGATCCTGGGAAGATCCTTGCTGTTGCTTCGCAACCCCTCGCCGGGGCGGCATCCCACATCTTCGATGTGGGATAAACCTCGCCGGGGCGGCATCCCACATCTGCGATGTGGGATATGCGTCGCTTCGCTCAGGATGGAAAAATGTCCGGTGGACATTTTTCGGGCACGTATTGACGCGCTATGCGCGGCAGTGCCCCGAAGGGTAAAAGATATAGCTCAGGATGACATAAAGATATAGCTCAGGATGACATTTGACGCCGGTCCGAAGGAATGACGTCACGGCGACATCTTGGAGCTGCAGCGAAAAGATGTTGTTATAGGCAGAAGAAAAAGGGAGGAGAAAATGGCTGAAAAATTACAGGTTGCTATACTTGGAGGAACCGGAATGGTAGGGCAGAGATTTATTGCCCTTCTTCATAACCATCCCTGGTTTGAGGTGAAGGTTATTGCGGCGAGCCCGAGAAGTGCGGGAAAGACCTATGAGGAGGCTGTTGGAGCCAGGTGGAAGCTTGAGGTTCCTATGCCGGATGAGGTTAAAAATATAGTTATCCGGGATGTGAGCGATGTCGAGAAGGTGGCATCGGACGTGGACTTCTGCTTTTCCGCAGTCGATATGACAAAGGAAGAGATAAGGGATATCGAGGAGAGGTACGCAAAGACGGAAACCCCGGTAGTTTCCAATAATTCCGCTCACCGCTGGACTGAGGATGTTCCTATGATCATTCCGGAGATAAATCCGGAGCACGCAGAGATCATTGAGGCCCAGAGAAAGAGGCTTGGCACAAAGAAGGGCTTTATCGCGGTTAAGCCGAACTGCTCAATTCAGTCCTATACGCCGGTTTTCTATTCCTGGAGGGAATTTGAGCCCGTAGAAGCAGTGATCTCAACCTATCAGGCAATATCCGGAGCCGGCAAGACCTTTAAGGACTGGCCTGAGATGGATGGGAATATCATTCCCTATATCGGAGGCGAGGAGGAAAAGAGCGAGAAGGAACCCTTAAAGGTATTCGGACATATAGAAGGTGACAGGATCGTTAATTATGAGGGACTGAATATTACTTCCCAGTGTATCAGGGTTCCTGTTCTGTACGGACATACGGCTTCTGTTTTTGTTAAATTTAAGAAGAATCCTTCAAAGGAGGAGCTTATCTCTGCTATGGAGTCTTTCTCGGGAGAACCGCAGAGGCTTGGTCTCCCTTCCGCTCCAAAGCAGTTTATAAAGTATCTTACGGAGGACAACCGCCCTCAGGTACAGCTAGACGTGAACTACGAGAGAGGTTTCGGTATCACCGTGGGAAGACTCCGTGAGGACAGTGTTTATGACTGGAAATTCGTTGGTCTGTCCCACAATACCATACGCGGCGCCGCAGGGGGCGGAGTACTCTGTGCGGAGCTCCTGAAGGCAAAGGGGTATATCTGAGAAGCATGTTACTCGCAATAGATATGGGAAATACGAATATTGAAGTGGGTGTCATTGATGACAGAAAGATCCACTTTACGGAACGTATTTCAACGGACAGGGACAAAACAGAGCTTGAATATGCGGTTATCTTAAAGACCGTAATGGAGATCCACGGCATAGAGCCGGAGGAGATAAACGGCTCCATCATATCTTCGGTGGTTCCGCCTCTTACGCATATTATGAAGCAGGCCGTGAGAAAGCTTGTGAAGAACGTGAATCCTATGGTGGTGGGGTCCGGTTTAAAGACCGGACTTAATATAATTATGGATGATCCGAGGACCATGGGTGCGGATCTCGTGGTGGATTCCGTTGCAGCAATGACGGAATACGGAGCTCCATCCATAGTTGTGGATATGGGGACCGCCACCACGATAACAGTTATCGATAAGGACAGGAATTATATCGGTGGAGTCATTGCTCCCGGTGTCAGGACATCTCTGGAGGCACTTGTTTCGGACACCTCCCAGCTTCCGAGGGTAAGTCTTTCCGCGCCGAAAACCTATATCTGCACGAATACCGTGGATTGTATGAAGAGCGGGATCATTAACGGTCAGGCTTCCCTGGTGGACGGTATGATAGACAGGTTCGAGGAGGAGCTTGGCTACAGCACCACGGTTGTCGCAACGGGAGGTCTTTCGAAGGTTATCATCCCTAAATGCCGACATAAGATAATCCTTGACAATGCCCTTATGATGAAGGGCCTGAAGGCCATCTATGACAAGAATAAGGGGAAGAGATAGCAGGGGATAATTCACTGACCGCCTGAGGTGTTTTATAATGCTTAAAAAATTTGAAAGACTGAAAAGGGATATCTTAAGGAAGAGTAATGTCCTCACATACTGTATAGATACAATGAAGCTGCCGGATGGGCATATTGTGGAATACGATACCATGCTCCATAACGGAGCCGCTGCGGTGATCCCGGTCACGGATGAGGGAAAGATCGTGATGGTCAAGCAGTACAGACACAGCTTCGACAGGGTTACTCTGGAGGTGCCTGCGGGAAAGCGGGACGGTGATGAGGATTTTGCCGTTGCGGCCGAACGTGAGCTGGAGGAGGAGACCGGCTACAAAAGCAGTCATATCGTGCCTTTTATTACCATAGACACGGCTATTGCATACTGTGATGAGGAGATAAAGGTCTTCCTTGCAACTAAGCTTACAAAGACAGACGGACAGCATACCGACCCGGATGAATTTATCGAGGTTGGGGAATATGAGCTTTCTGAGCTTAAGGATATGATATTTTCCCATAAGATCAGGGATTCGAAAACGATAGCCTGCATAATGGCTTACGATTCGTATACCCGCAGACCCTGACCGTTTCACTCCTTATCATTAACCCCGCGAATCTACACCAGGGCATCTGCTTCGGCAGGTGTTTTTTTGATGCTTTGAAAGGGGGTGGGGATAAATGGCAAACAGAATACGGAGACATCGCTCAACCCGGTCGGAACTCCGGGACGTGAACAGGCTGTTGAAGCTTGATCGAGGAAAAGCTTTACCTAGACATCCGCGATCTCCGGCATACTCCAAAGCACTTTCCTGCTATTTGGTATGCCTAACGCTGCGATCCCTGGTGTATTGACACGTTCGTTTCAAAACTAATTCGCCGGATGATTTTAGTATGCAAGAGGAGGAAGGAGGTGTAGCGGGCTACGCCGATGCGCTTATCCTGTTATGTTATCGGGCATATCTTGCAAATAGTTGATTTCTGTAGTATTATTCCTGTATTGTTTCACGGGGCTGTAGTTCAGTTGGGAGAACGCCTGCATGGCATGCAGGAGGTCGACGGTTCAAGTCCGTTCAGCTCCACTCTTTTTTGGGCAGATAATTACTTAACATAAAATAAAAAAATAATAAAAATTTTTTTAATCACAACATCTAGACGGTATTATGTATACTCGAACGACATGTTGTGATTTTTTTTGAAAAGTGGGTGAAAAATGGCTTAAAACAGGGAAATACAAGGATTGCAATTGATGAAAATCCCCTATATAATGACTGAAGTGGTTTTTGACAGAAAGTCGGAAACCCGGGAGAGAGGTTACGGGGATACATGGAAGAGCAGGTTACTGAGTTCATAAATTATTTACATAATATCAAGAAATCTTCTGAAAATACGCAGCTCTCATACAAGAGAGATCTTTTAAAGATGGTCCGCTTTTTATCGGAAAGAGGAGTTGAGGATGCATTAAAGGTTTCCGAACAGGATATGACGGCATATCTTCTCTATCTCGAAAAAAACGGCTTTACACCTGCGACAGTATCCAGAAACGTCGCTTCTATGAAGGCTTTTTTCCATTATTTTGTAAAAGAAGGCAGGATGGAGAAGAATCCTGCTGAGAATCTTAAGGCTCCGAAGATCATTAAGAAGGCTCCGGAGATACTTACAACTGTTGAGGTCATCAAGCTTCTTGACCAGCCCTCCGGGGATACACCGAAGGATCTCCGTGATAAGGCGATGCTTGAGCTTCTCTATGCTACGGGAATGAGGGTTACTGAGCTAATAACCTTAAGAACAACGGATCTCAATCTCGCCATGGGATATGTGGAGTGCCATGATGATGACAGGGAGAGGATCATTCCCTTCGGAAATGAGGCAAAGCAGGCACTTCTTAAGTATCTTGCACATTCCAGGGAGGTTATGGTGGAGAATAAGGAGGAGACTGCGCTTTTTGTGAACTGCTCCGGAGTTCCCATGTCCAGACAGGGCTTCTGGAAGCTCATAAAATATTATGCAAAGAAAGCAGGTATTGAGGCGGATATCACACCTCATACCTTAAGACACAGCTTCGCGGCGCATCTTGTGGAAAACGGCGCCGATCTGAAATCAGTTCAGGAAATGCTGGGTCATTCCGATATTTCAACGACCCAGGTCTATGCAAACATGACGAAAAACCATCTGAAGGAAGTCTACAATCAGGCACATCCCAGGCACTGATGAAAAGATTCTTCGGGCTTCGCCCTCAGAATGACAAAGGGAGCCCTCAGAATGACAAAGGGCGTCCTCAGAATGGCAGAAAAGTTCAGAACAGCAATTGTCATCCTTAGCGATAGCGAAGGATCTTTCCCAACGGATGAAAAGATTCTTCGGGCTTCGCCCTCAGAATGACAAAGGGCGTCCTCAGAATGACAAAGGGCGTCCTCAGAATGGCAGAAAAGTTCAGAACAGCAATTGTCATCCTTAGCGATAGCGAAGGATCTTTCCCAGCGGATGAAAAGATTCTTCGGGCTGCGCCCTCAGAATGACAAAGGGAGCCCTCAGAATGACAAAGGGAGCCCTCAGAATGACAAAGGGCGCCCTCAGAATGACAGAAAGAGCGCAGAATTTCAAATGAGGCGCAGAATGACTGGGTAGTCCTTAATTGTTATTAATTTAACATTTTTTCCATTTTTCAGTTGATTATATTTGCTTCCTCGTGTATAATGGGCAAAGATTTGTTAAATTCTTAACGTGAGCCGGGCGCTTCGAGCCCCGGCGTCACCAATACCATTATTAAGGAGGAATTATTAATGGCTCGTTTTACGTTACCCAGAGATATTTATCATGGCAAGGGCGCACTGGAAACCCTTAAGACTCTTAAGGGAAAGAAGGCAATGATCTGTGTCGGCGGCGGCTCCATGAAAAGGAATGGTTTCCTTGACAAGGCTGAAAGCTACCTTAAGGAAGCCGGAATGGAAGTCAGCATTTTCGAAGGCATAGAGCCTGATCCGTCTGTTGACACGGTTATGAAGGGCGCAGCAGCAATGCAGGAATTCGGACCCGACTGGATCGTTGCCATCGGAGGAGGATCTCCCATTGATGCAGCAAAGGCCATGTGGATCAAATATGAGTATCCTGACTGCACCTTTGAAGATATGTGCAAGATCTTCGGTATCCCGGAGCTTAGGAAAAAGGCTCATTTCTGCGCTATCTCATCTACCTCCGGAACTGCCACCGAGGTTACTGCTTTTTCCATAATCACCGATTACAAGAAGGGCATCAAGTATCCCATAGCTGATTTCGAGATCACTCCCGATATAGCTATTGTTGATCCCGAGCTTGCACACACCATGCCGAAGAAGCTTGTTGCCCATACGGGAATGGATGCCATAACCCATGCGATAGAGGCTTATGTATCAACAGCAAACAGTGCTTATGCGGATTCACTTGCGATACACGCTATCGAGCTTATCCAGGAAAATCTCGTCAAGAGCTACAATGACGATATGAATGCAAGGGATGTGATGCATGACGCACAGTGTCTTGCAGGAATGGCTTTCTCCAACGCACTGCTCGGTATCGTTCACTCCATGGCTCATAAGACCGGAGCAGCCTTTGACGATCACGGCGCACACATTATCCACGGTGCCGCAAACGCTATGTATCTTCCCAAGGTCATCGCCTTTAATGCAAAGGATGAGACCGCAAAGAAGCGCTTCGGCGTGATCGCTGATTATATGGGGCTCGGCGGAAGCAGTGATGATGAGAAGGTAAAGCTTCTTATCAAGTACTTAAGGGGTATGAATGATGACCTTAATATCCCTCACTGCATAAAGAACTACGGCGCAGACAGCTTCCCCACGGAGCAGGGCTTTGTACCCGAAGAGGTATTCAAAGAGAGGCTTCACGATATAGCCGCTAATGCTATCCTTGACGCCTGCACGGGTTCAAATCCCCGTCAGCCTTCTCAGGAGGAGATGGAAAAGCTGCTTCTCTGCTGCTACTATGATACAGAGGTTGATTTCTGATTAAGATCTTAATGATTATATGTGGACTCCCTGCGAAACAATGCAGGGAGTCTTTTTTGGGTTTTTCGTAGTAATTACCTGTTTTTTTAGTCAGTTGTGTGAAAATAGGGTTTTTGATATAATCAGGGCGGTTATATCCGGGAGGAGGTGTTTATATTTGAAGGCTTTTTTATCTACAGTTAAAACCGATAATTTTACAATGGATTATTGCAGGTTCGGGAAGGGGAAGAAGGCTCAGGTGATGATACCTGGGTTAAGTATCGTAAATGTTTTGACCTCGGCTGATGCCATCGCCGATGCTTATCAGGTAATGACCGATGATTATACATTTTATGTCCTGGAACGCCGTAATGATCTGCCTGATCATTTTACCGTGGAGGATACTGCCCGGGACTGCATAGAGGCCGTTAATGCCCTGGGGTTAGAGAATATCAGTCTTTGCGGGGCTTCATACGGCGGAATGGTCGCCCTGTCTATTGCCGCGTCCTGCCCTGAGCTTGTTGAGAAGGCAGTAGTTGCTTCCACCGCCGCAGATATAACCGATGAAGTATATAAGATAGTGGGAAGCTGGGTTGAGCTGGCGAAGAAGGGTGATCCGGAAGCTCTGTGTATGGCCTTCGGCGAGGGTTTGTATCCGAAGGATGTATTTGAGGCTGCCAAACCGCTTTTAACGGAGATGGCAGCCGGAGTGAGCAAGGAGGATATAAGGAGATTTATCATTCTGGGTGAGGGAATGAAGGGATTTAGCATCATTGACCGCCTTAATAGTATAAAATGTCCTCTCTTTGTGGTAGGGGATATGCAGGACGGTGTCCTGGGTGCGGCTGCGTCACAGGAGATAGGCAGGGCAATGAAAGACCGCCCCGGCTTTGATATGTATATGTATGACGGTTTCGGCCATGCCGTTTTCGACCTGGCCCCTGATTTTAAGAATCGTATTCTGGATTTTCTCAAGGCTTAGAAACAGAGGGTGGGAGTCAACGGGGACGGTTCTTTTTAAGATTTTGCGCGAGGGGAAAGATACAATGAGAAGAAAAGCAACACTTTTAATACTTGGAATGACGATCGCTCTTGCGGCATGCGGAGGACAGCAGGCGGCAAAAGAGCCTCTGCAGCAGGAAGCAGCTGTGTCCGGGCAGACCGGCGCTAATGAAACTGAAGAAACCACAGAAGCCGAAGCAGCAGCTGAAGACAGCGTGACAGAAGATGCAGTTGAAGAATATGAAGATGACACGGACTATGTGGAGGATATGGAGCTTTCCACAG
>CAMVGV010000049.1 GCA_947167135.1 uncultured Lachnospiraceae bacterium | reverse complement strand
TCCATTGTCGGATGCTGATTCTATAAGATTATTGAGGGGGATGCGTAATTACTATGGTATTTCGGGATTAACGCATCGATGCGTTTATACCTTGTCTTCTTTTGACAGAATGTTTCTTAAGTACAGGTCTGCAAGGACAATGCCGGTCATGGCCTCTACAACCACGACGGCTCTCGGAACTATGACGGGGTCATGGCGCCCCTTTATCTCTATGACACGTTCCTTTCCGGAGGAGGAGACCGTCTTCTGGGGAAGGGATATGGAAGGAGTGGGCTTTACTGCCGCACGGAAGACTAAGGGGCTTCCGTCACTGATTCCCCCGAGCGTTCCTCCCGAATGATTGCTTTCCTTTATGATCTTCCCGTCCTTTATTATAAAGGGATCGTTATTTTCCCGTCCGTTACTTTCCGCGGAGCGGAAGCCGTCCCCCATTTCAAAGCCCTTTACGGATCCGATACTCATAATTGCCTTTGCGAGCTCTGCGTCCAGCTTATCGAAGACCGGTTCTCCGAGCCCTGCGCTTAGACCGCGGACCACACATTCTATAATGCCTCCTGCGGAATTTCCCTCTTTTCTTAAGGTATCCAGATACTCGGATGCTTTCTCGTAGCTTTCCTTATCCGGAAGGCAGAGAGGATTTTCCCGTGACTCCCGTATATCCGTTTTTTCCTCGGGGACACGGATATTTCCGATCTGCCTGGCAAAGGCGGTAACCTCTATATCAAGGGCTGACAGGAGCTTTAATGCCACGGCACCGGCAGCGACCCTTCCTGCGGTTTCACGCCCCGAGGATCTGCCGCCTCCGCGGTAATCCCTTAAGCCGTACTTTTTATCAAAGCAGAAATCCGCGTGTCCCGGACGGTATACGTCCTTTATGTCGGAATAGTCCTTTGAACGCTGATCCTCATTCGGTATAAGAAGTGCTATGGGGGTTCCAAGGGTCCTGCCCTCAAATACTCCCGACAGTATCCGGACCTCGTCGGCCTCCTGTCTCGCTGTCGTAAAGCGGGACTGTCCGGGCTTCCGCCGGTCAAGGTACTTCTGTATATCCTTTACATCAAGGTCAAGTCCCGCCGGACAGCCGTCTACCACCGCGCCTACGGCGGCGCCATGGGATTCTCCGAAGGTCATTACCCTGAATACGGTTCCGTATGTGTTTCCTGCCATGGTTTCTCCTTTTGATAGCTTCTTTCATTATCTTTTCTTCACTCAGAATGACATAGTAGCATATATGTACAGTAAACGACAAAATTTTTTCGTTTTGGTGTTTAATGCGCCGGATTGTAACGATTCAAATTCCTTCCCGGCGGGGGAAATGGCAGGGGAAAGATGGCAGGGGAAATATGCGGCTTTTCGTTTACTATACAATGATACATGTGGTATAATGATCGGACTAAGTACCCATGTCCTGTTCTATGATACTACAAAAAGAGGGCGTTCAGTTGCGATTTTACCGTTTTATCCGGAGATATGGATGGAGAGATTCAGCTACGACAATAACGAACTGACGGTTCTGGAAAACAGCAGTATACCATTCGGAATATACCAGTTTATAAATAAAAGGGTCGTTACCGTTGTGCTATCAAAGGGCTTTATGGAGCTCTTTGGCTTTGATGACGCGGATGCGGTCTATGAGCTTATGGATAACGATATGTACCGCGACACGCATCCCGAGGATGTTTCACGTGTCGAGGAGGCTGCGATGCGCTTTGCCACCGACGGCAGAGAGTACTCCGTGGTCTACCGTTCAAGGATCAACGGGAATTATCACGTGATCTACGCTCAGGGAAGGCATTTTTATACGGATTCCGGAGAAAAACTCGCCGTTGTATGGTATATGGACGAGGGTGTATACAATAAGAGCCGGGATGACGTATTTGAGCGGGAATTGGATAGGGAGATCAGGAACACTAACCGGGAGATAAGAGGCAGCTTTGATTATCTTACCGGGCTTCCCGGGATGAATTACTTCTTCGAGCTTGCGGAGGCAGGACGGGCGGATATCCTTTCAAGAGGGGATGTTCCCGCCCTTCTTTTCTTTGATTTCAACGGAATGAAGCAGTTTAACCTGAAGTACGGCTTTACCGAAGGAGACAGGCTGATAAAGGAGATGTCCGAGGTCCTTATCAGGCATTTCACCAGTGAGAACTGCTGCCGCTTCGGAGGGGACCGCTTCGTGGTCTACACGGATGACAGGGAGCTTGAGGAGAGGCTGAAGAGGATCTTTGAAGAATGCAGGGAGCTGAATGACGGAAGGAGCCTGCCCGTAAGGGTCGGCATCTATCTCCACAGCATGGGATCCGTGGGAGCCGGCATAGCATGCGACCGGGCAAAGATGGCCTGCGATATAAACAGGAACTGTTTTACCTCCGTATTCAGCTATTTCAATGAGGAAATGCTGGAGGAGGTCGAGAAGCAGCAGTATATAATAGACAATCTGGACAGGGCATTAAAAGAGAAATGGATACAGGTTTATTACCAGCCGCTTATCCGTTCCGCAAACGGAAGGGTCTGTGACGAAGAGGCTCTGGCACGCTGGATAGATCCGGTAAGGGGCTTTATGTCCCCTGCGGATTTCATTCCGATACTGGAGGACAGCAGGCTCATCTACAAGCTGGATCTCTATGTGGCGGAACAGATAATCGCCAGGATGAGGAGGATGGAGCATGAAGGGCTCTATATCGTTCCCTGCTCCGTCAATATCTCCAGATCGGATTTCGAATCCTGTGATATCGTGGAGGAGATAGACCGCAGGGTGAAGACTGCCGGGGTGTCTCCGAAGCTCCTTACCATAGAGATAACAGAGAGCATAGTCGGAAGTGATGTGGAATATATGCGGAGACAGGTTGAGCGCTTCCATGAGCTGGGCTTCAGGGTCTGGATGGACGACTACGGCAGCGGATATTCATCACCGGATATCCTTCAGACCATTCCCTTTGATGCAATAAAGCTCGATATGCAGTTTCTCCGCCAGTTCGACAGGAATAAGAACAGTAAGACCATTATCAACGGACTTATAAAGATGGCAATAGGTCTCGGGATCGATACGGTGGCCGAGGGAGTGGAAACCGAAGAGCAGGTTGAGTTCCTTAAGGAAACCGGATGTACCAGGCTTCAGGGATATTATTTCTGTAAGCCCCTTCCTCTCGGGGATGTCCTGAAACGCTATGAGGATGGGAAGCAGATCGGCTTTGAGAATCCGGTCGAGTCGGGATATTACGCCGAAATAGGAAAGGTGAATCTCTATGATCTTTCCCTTTCCGCCGCAGATGAAGAGCAGTTTCATGATTATTTCAATACTATGCCCATGGCGGTCGTGGAGCTTAAGGGTGACAGGATATCCGTCATTCGCAGCAATAAGTCCTTCAGGGAGCTTATAGAGCGGATCTTCCCTTCCACTGAGATCGTTACTGCTATCCTGACCACCGGATATGAGGCGACGGGTGATTCGTTTTTCCTTAAGGGGCTTAAAGAGTGCGCGAAGGACGGAAGACAGATGATAGTCGACGAAAAGACCAAGGGCGGGAAGAAGGTCCATCTCCTTTTACGTAAGGTTGCCGATAACCCCGTAACCGAGGTTTCCGCTCTTTCGGTTGTTGTTCTTGAGATCACCGATGAAAAGCCGGGTCTTTCCTACGCTCTTGTGGCACAGGCTCTTTCCTCCGACTATCTCTATCTCTACTATGTGGATATCAATAAGGAGGATTTTGTGGAATACAGACCCGATGCCTTACGTGGAGATATGGTCATCGACAGGCATGGGACAAACTTCTTTGCGGAGAGCAGGAAGGATGCAATGGAGATCCTTCATGAGGATGACCGTGAAGCCTTTGTGGAAGCCTTCCATAAGGAAAATGTTATGGGCATCATAAGTGAGAACGGCTCATTTACCCTGACATACAGGCAGATCATAGACGGGAAGCCGGTTTATGTGAATATGAAGGCCGTACGGATCGGAGCCGACGGAGAGCATATCATAATCGGCATAAATAATGTGGATGTGCAGATGAGGCAGCAGGAGGCTCTGGAGCGGCTGAAGGAGGAGCGTATATCCTTCTCCAGGGTCAATGCCTTAAGCGGTGATCATATCGCCTTTTATTCAGTGAATCCCTATAATGACCATTATTTTGAATTCAGTGCCTCGAAAGATTATGAGAGTCTCGGCGTATCCAAGGAGGGCGAAAGCTTTTTTGAGGATGCCATAAGGGATTCAAAGGTGGCTATATATAAGGACGATCTCGAGTATTTCAAACAGGAATTCACGAAGGAAAAAATATTTAAGAGCATACAGGAATCTGATGTGTTTCTTCTGAAATACAGGCTTTTAATAAACGGTGAACCGGTTCCCGTCCGCTTAAAGGCTGCCCTGGTCAATGAAAACGGCCGGCAGCGGCTGATCATCGGTGTGAGTGAGAGCAGCTGAAATGGGAACAAAGTTTTTCTTAAGCCTGCTGGCTCTCAGTGAAAAAAGCATATTTCTTAAGCTGCCGTTATTTATAATAATGGGGGTTTATCTTTTCTTTTATTATATCTTCCTTTTTCTCTACTCCAATATGAGAAAGATCTCAGGGACGGTTCTTGTCCTGCTTATTTTTGTGGTATTTAACAGCTTTTCCTTTGCAGGGGAGGTTGAGAAGAGCGAGACAAAGGAGACGGTTCATGTGGCTACGGATGAAGGGGATATCGTTGTGGAGGAGCTTGATGTTCCCACTGATGCCATAACGATACCTCCTGTCACGGTCATCTCGACTCCCGAGAGCGGAGAAAGAGACGCTGCGGTTTCGGAAAATGACCTTATTGCCGCATTGAATGCTGCGGCGGAGAGCGGGAGGCTTATCGAGAATGATTTCCAGGCCGATGAGAATGCAAGGATCTATGATGAGGAGAAGGGCTATGTCCGGGCATCCTACAAGGACGACTGGTCTCTTATCCTTATCAACAAGGAGCACCATATTCCGGAGGATTATGAATTTGAGCTGGAAACCATAAGAGGCCAGATAAAGAGTGATGTCCGGGTGATACCGTATGTGCTCGATATGATAAACGGTGCTAAGGAGGACGGGGTAACCGTAATGATCTGTTCGCCCTACCGTTCGGATGAAAGGCAGGAGGTGCTCTTTAAGAAAAAGCAGAAGCAGTATATGAGGAAGGGCTACAGCGAGGAAGAAGCTTATAATCTCGCGAGTCAGACCATAGCGATCCCGGGAACGAGCGAGCACCAGGTGGGGCTTGCCTTTGACTTTATCTCAGATGAATACAAGATGCTGGATGCGGGCTTTGCGGATACAAAAGCCGGCAGATGGCTAAAGGATAACTGCGCAAAGTACGGCTTTATCCTGAGATACCCTCTGGGGAAGGAAAGCATTACGGAGATCGAATTCGAGCCCTGGCATTTTAGATACGTGGGGAGGCCTGCTGCGGAGGAGATAATGGAGAGCGGTCTCTGTCTCGAGGAATATGTGGAAAAGATCGGAGCTATGGAATGATGTATGAGCTGATAAAAAAGGACGGACGGGCAAAAAGGGGGCGGTTTACCACGGTTCACGGGAGTATCGAGACCCCTGTTTTTATGAATGTGGGAACCGTGGCGGCGATCAAGGGAGCCGTGTCATCACCGGACTTACACGAATTAAAAACCCAGGTGGAGCTTTGTAATACCTACCATCTTCATGTTAGAACCGGAGATGAGAGGATAAAGCGTCTGGGAGGGCTCCATAAGTTTATGAACTGGGACAGACCCATTCTTACGGATTCCGGAGGCTTTCAGGTTTTTTCCCTTGCCTCTTTAAGGAAGATAAAGGAGGAGGGAGTCACCTTCAGATCACATATAGACGGCCGGAAGATATTTATGGGACCGGAGGAGTCGATAAGGATACAGTCAAACTTAGGCTCCACCATAGCCATGGCCTTTGACGAATGCCCGAATGCAAAGGCTGACCGGGAATACGTTCTTCCGTCTGTCGAACGCACCACCAGGTGGCTTAAGCGCTGCAAGGCCGAGATGGAGCGCCTGAATTCGCTTCCTGACACCATAAACAGGTCGCAGCTTCTTTTCGGCATTAACCAGGGAGCAGTATTTGATGATATCAGGATAGCCCAGGCAGAGGAAATAGCGGAGCTGGATCTGGACGGATACGCGATAGGCGGACTTGCGGTGGGTGAAACACATGAGGAAATGTACCACATTCTGGATGTGACAGTGCCGCATCTCCCTGTGGATAAGCCGACCTATCTTATGGGTGTCGGTACGCCGGTAAATATCGTGGAGGCTGTCTACAGGGGCGTGGATTTCTTTGACTGTGTTTACCCTTCGAGGAACGGACGGCATGGCCATGTTTACACCCATCACGGAAAGCTGAATCTTCTGAATGCGGCCTTTGAGGAGGATATGAGACCCATAGAGGAGGGGTGCCTTTGTCCGGTATGCCGTAACCACAGCCGGGCATATATAAGACACCTTTTGAAGGCCGGTGAGATGCTGGGACTCCGCCTTGCTGTCATGCATAACCTCTATTTCTACAATAACCTTATGGAGGAAATACGCTCCGCGATTGAGGAAGAGAGATTTGAGGAGTTCAGAAGGGAATTTATCGAAAACTATGAATCAGGGGTGTGATAGTTATTCAGAGTGAAGCAACGCATATCCCACATCGAAGATGTGGGATGCCGCCCCGGCGAGGTTTATCCCACATCGAAGATGTGGGATGCCGCCCCGGCGAGGGGTTGCGAAGCAACAGGAAGGATCTTTCCCGGTCGGGAAGAAGATTCTTCGGGCTGCGCCCTCAGAATGACAATGAGGCTCAAAGAAGCTCAGAAGGACAAAGAAGCTCAGAATGACTTGCAGAAGATGTATATTTTGGGTATGATAAAGCTTACGTAAATTTTAAAATGGATTAAAAAAGGAGAGATCAACAAATGTCAGGTATCGTATTAACGGGCGCAGGAGCAACTTCGGGTTTCGGCGGAATGGGCGCTATGATTCTATACATAGTCGCCATCATCGGCTTCTTCTACTTTATCTCCATCCGTCCCCAGAAGAAGGAACAGGACAGGATAAAGGCCATGATAGATGCCATGGAGGTAGGGGACTATGTGGTTACCACCAGCGGCTTCTACGGCATGATCATCGATATTTCCGATGATATGGTGATAGTGGAATTCGGAAGCAACAAAAACTGCCGTATCCCTATGAAGAAATCCGCCATAACCGAGATTGAGAAGGCTGCTGCAAATTCTACCAATGAGTAAGAGGTAAGTGAGATGAATTATAAGATAGGTCTCATACGGGGAGACGGAATAGGCCCCGAGATCGTCAATGAGGCAAAGAAGGTCCTGGATCGTATATGCGAGAAATACGGTCATTCCTTTGAATACGAAGATATACTTATGGGAGGCTGCTCCATAGATGTCCACGGCGTTCCGCTCACGGATGAAGCGATTGAGGCCGCCAGGAGATCCGATGCGGTGCTTATGGGCTCCATCGGAGGCAATACATCAACCTCACCCTGGTATAAGCTTCCTCCGGACAAAAGACCCGAAGCCGGGCTTCTGGGTATAAGGAAGGCTCTCGGACTTTTTGCGAACCTCCGTCCTTCAAAGCTTTATACAGAGCTTTCATCAGCCTGCCCTTTAAGGAAGGAGATCGCGGATAAGGGCTTTGATATGCTTATTATGCGTGAGCTCACAGGAGGTCTCTATTTCGGGGACAGATATACAAAGGATATAAACGGTGTAAGGACAGCGGTCGACACCTTGAGCTACAATGAGGATGAGATAAGGCGTATAGCAGTCAAGGCCTTTGAGGTGGCAAAAAAGCGCCGGAAAAAGGTTACAAGCATCGATAAAGCCAATGTCCTGGACTCCTCCAGGCTGTGGAGAGCAGTGACCGAAGAGGTGGCTAAGGATTATCCGGATATAGCGCTTGACCACATGCTGGTCGACAATGCAGCAATGCAGCTTGTGAAGGATCCCGGTCAGTTTGATGTCATTCTTACGGAGAATATGTTCGGGGATATTCTTTCGGACGAGGCTGCGGAGATCACGGGATCAATAGGAATGCTCCCAAGCGCGTCCCTTAATGAGACCAAATTCGGACTTTATGAGCCAAGCGGCGGTTCGGCTCCCGATATCGCGGGAAAGAATATCGCAAATCCTATAGCCACCATTCTTTCTGCTGCTATGATGCTGAGATTCTCATTTGATCTCACGGAGGAGGCCGACAGGATAGATAATGCGGTACAGGCCGTATTGTCAAAGGGAATAAGGACAGGCGATATCTGGTCGGATGGCTTAAGAAGGGTCAGCACATCCGAAATGGGTGATGCTGTATGTGATGAGATCTGATTCTGTCATCCTGAGCGCCGGCGAAGGATCTTGACGGTTATTGTCATCCTGAGCGTCAGCGAAGGATCTTGACGGTTATTGTCATCCTGAGCGCCGGCGAGGGATCTTGACGGTTATTGTCATTCTGAGCGTCAGCGAAGGATCTTGACGGCTATTGTCATCCTGAGCGCCGGCGAAGGATCTTGACGGTTATTGTCATCCTGAGCGTCAGCGAAGGATCTTGACGGTTATTGTCATCCTGAGCGCCGGCGAGGGATCTTGACGGTTATTGTCATTCTGAGCGTCAGCGAAGGATCTTGACGGCTATTGTCATCCTGAGCGCCGGCGAAGGATCTTGACGGCTATTGTCATCCTGAGCGTCAGCGAAGGATCTTAATGTAATGACCATGGTATACAGAATGACAGGGAGTTGAAATAAGACAAGGAGGAAAGCTCATGCGTAGTGATAATGTTAAAAAGGGTGACCAGGCGGCTCCCGCAAGAAGCTTATTTAATGCACTGGGATTTACCAGGGAAGAATTGAAGAAGCCCATGGTGGGTATTGTGAGCTCATATAATGAGATAGTTCCGGGGCACATGAATATCGATAAGATCGTGGAAGCTGTGAAGCTCGGGGTTGCGGAGGCAGGCGGAATGCCTGTGGTATTCCCGGCGATCGCAGTATGTGACGGTATTGCAATGGGACATATCGGAATGAAGTACTCTCTGGTGACCCGTGATCTTATAGCAGACTCCACGGAATGTATGGCACTTGCACATCAGTTTGACGCTCTTGTTATGGTGCCGAACTGTGACAAGAACGTGCCGGGACTTCTGATGGCGGCAGCGAGGGTCAATATACCCACTGTATTTGTTTCCGGAGGCCCGATGCTTGCAGGGCGCGTCCACGGGAAAAAGCGCTCTTTATCCTCAATGTTCGAGGCTGTCGGGGAAAAGGCAGCGGGAAAAATAGATGATAAGGAGCTTGACTACTTTGATGAGCATGTATGTCCTACATGCGGGAGCTGCTCCGGTATGTACACGGCAAACTCCATGAACTGTCTGACCGAAGCCATAGGTATGGGACTTAAGGGCAACGGAACCGTTCCCGCGGTCTATTCCGAAAGACTCCGTCTCGCAAAGACAGCGGGATACAGGGTCATGGAAATGTATGAAAAGAATATCCGCCCGAGAGACATTATGACAGAGGAAGCCTTTATGAACGCAATGACCGTGGATATGGCTCTCGGCTGCTCTACGAATACGATGCTCCATCTTCCCGCCATTGCCCACGAATGCGGTATCAGGCTCGATATGGAGATAGCAAACGAGGTTTCCGCAAAGACACCTAATCTCTGCCATCTTGCTCCTGCGGGACATACCTATATGGAGGATCTGAATGAAGCAGGTGGCGTATATGCCGTAATGAATGAGCTGTCAAAGAAGAACCTTCTGAACCTTGACTGTATGACAGTGACGGGAAAGACCGTCGGAGAGAATATCAAGGACGCGCATAATCTTGATCCAGAGACTATAAGACCTATTGACAATCCCTATATGAAGGAGGGCGGTATCGCAGTACTTAAGGGTAATATCGCTCCGGATACGGGCATTGTGAAGCGTTCGGCCGTTGTTCCCGAGATGATGGTGCACGAGGGACCGGCAAGGGTCTTTGACAGTGAAGAGGATGCAATAGAGGCCATTCTCGGCGGAAAGATAAAGGCAGGAGATGTTGTTGTTATCCGCTATGAGGGACCGAAGGGAGGTCCGGGTATGAGGGAGATGCTGAATCCTACCTCAGCCATTGCGGGAATGGGTCTCGGATCCAGTGTGGCTCTTATCACCGACGGCAGATTCTCCGGCGCATCGAGAGGTGCTTCCATAGGCCATGTTTCACCGGAGGCAGCAGTCGGCGGTCCCATAGCCCTTATAGAGGAGGGAGATATCATAAAGATCGATATCCCCAATAATTCACTTAATGTGGATCTTTCAGATGAGGTGCTGGCCGAAAGGAAGGCAAAGTGGACGGCTAAGCCGCCGAAGGTGGATACGGGATATCTTCAGAGATACCAGAGGCTTGTTACCAGCGGCAACAGGGGCGCGGTGCTGGAAATATTATGAGGTTGTAACTATTCAGAACAGTCACTTGCGGAACCGCAAGTGACGTATGAAAACCACGGCATTTTGGCATTCGGTCCATCGTGCAAAGCACGATTTAATTGACCGAATGCGCAATATCTGTTCAGAAGCCAGGGGGTTCTGAACAGATACATGAGGTTTATAAATGCAGCTTACAGGTGCGGAAATAATAGTAGAGGTGCTTAAGGAAGAGGGGGTAGACACGGTCTTCGGTTATCCCGGAGGAGCGATCCTCAATGTCTATGACGCTCTATATAAACATTCAGATGAGATAAAGCATATCCTTACGAGCCATGAGCAGGGCGCAAGCCATGCAGCGGACGGCTATGCCAGAGCAACAGGGAAGGTGGGAGTGTGTCTTGCGACCAGCGGTCCCGGAGCGACTAACCTGGTCACGGGTATCGCTACTGCATTTATGGATTCCATCCCGATGGTTGCCATTACCTGTAATGTGAATTTGCCGCTTCTCGGAAAGGATTCCTTCCAGGAGGTGGACATCGCAGGCATCACGCTTCCCGTCACAAAGCATAATTACATAATAAAGGACATAAAGAACCTGGCAGCGAAGCTCAGGAGAGCCTTCCGGATAGCTATGAGCGGGCGTCCGGGGCCTGTACTTGTGGACATCACAAAGGATGTGACTGCGAATAAGTGCGAATATAAGAAAGAGAAGCCCCGTGCCTTAAAGGATTTTAACCGCTATACGGAGGAAGATCTGAAGACTGCGGCGAAATTCATCAATCAGTCAAAGAAGCCCTTCATCTATGTGGGAGGGGGCGCAGTTATCAGTAATGCCGCTTCGGAAGTAAAGGAATTTGCGTATAAGATCGGAGCGCCGGTCTGTGATACCCTTATGGGAAAGGGTGCCTTTGACAATACAGATCCTCTGTATACAGGAATGATAGGAATGCACGGCACAAAGGCCAGTGATAAGGGGGTAAGTGAGTGTGACTGTCTTATCGCCATGGGAGCCAGGTTTTCCGACAGGGTAACGGGCAACGCAAAGAAATTTGCAAAGAATGCGAAGATCATCCATATTGATATAGACCTTGCGGAAATCAATAAGAATATCCGCACGGACGCCAGCATAGTAGGGGATCTGAAAGGTGTCTTAAGCAGGCTTAATCCTCTTGTGGAAAAGGCAGAGCATAAGGAGTGGCTTTCCCATATAATGGAGCTTAAAGAAAAATATCCCTTATCCTATGACAGGAGCAAGCTTTCCTGTCCTTATGTGATAGAGACGCTGGACAGGCTTACAAAGTCGGATGCGATCATAGTGACCGATGTCGGACAGCACCAGATGTGGGCAGCGCAGTACTACCATTTCAGATTCCCGAGGCAGATATTGACAAGCGGGGGCTTAGGTACCATGGGTTACGGCCTCGGGGCCGCTATGGGCGCGAAGGTCGGCTGTCCCGAAAAGACGGTCGTAAATATCGGCGGGGACGGGTGCTTCCGTATGAATATGAACGAGCTTGCGACCCTTAGCCGGAATAACATAAAGGTTATCGATATCGTAATTAATAATTCGGTTCTTGGCATGGTAAGGCAGTGGCAGACACTGTTCTACGGAAAGAGATATTCCGAAACCGTGCTCACGGACAGGGTGGACTATGTGAAGGTCGCAGAGGGTCTTGGCTGCACGGCCTTCAGGATCACGAAAAAAGAAGAGACTGAAGAGGTACTGAAGAAAGCCCTGAAGGCAGAGGGACCGGTGGTAATTGACTGCGTGGTAGAGAAGGACGACAGTGTCTACCCCATGGTTCCCCCCGGCAAGGCAATATCCGAAGTATTCGACGAAAGTGACCTGTAGTCACTTGCGGAACCGCAAGTGACGTATGATGAAGCAGGCATTTTGGCATTCGGCTCTACGTGCGAAGCACGTATTTACATGAGCCGAATGCGGAATATCTATGAAGAACCCGAAGGGTTCGAATAGATATGAGTATTTGATGAAAGTGACTTGTAAAAAGATCCTTCGCTTCGCTCAGGATGACAAATGCCGCTCAGGATGACAAATGCCGCTCAGGATGACAAATGCCGCTCAGGATGACAAAAGCTTGTGGTGGGGACAGGAACTTTGGGCGCACCCCTGCACGGGCATGAAGTGGGGCGCACGATGTCCGGCGGACATCGGTTTTGCGCCGACCGGAGCGGAGCGGAGAAGGAGCCCCGCGGAATGCGAGTATTGTAGAATTACGGGAGTTGCTGGAAGCAACGAAGCAATTCGTTGTATCAGAACAATGATTCAGGACTTTTGGCGTCAGCAGCGATTTTATAACGAGCAAAAAGCGAAGCGTTTGCGAGTTTAACTCACAGGAAGGAGAGCAGTAAAGTGGGAAGAGTTTATAATTTTTCGGCGGGACCCGCCATGATGCCTGAGGAGGTATTAAAGACCTGCGCGGAGGAAATGCTTGACTATCACGGATCCGGACAGTCCGTTATGGAGATGAGCCACCGTTCCAAGGTGTTTGAAGGCATAATCAATGAGGCGGAGAAGGACTTCCGGGAGCTTGTGGGAATTCCCGGGAATTATAAGGTGCTCTTTTTGCAGGGTGGTGCCTGGACACAGTTTTCCGCTATTCCGATGAACCTTATGAAGAACAGGAAGGCGGGATACATCATCACCGGACAGTGGGCGAAGAAGGCCTGGGAGGAAGGAAAGAGATACGGAGATGCGGTAGCTCTTGCATCCAGTGCCGACAAGACCTTCAGCTATATCCCGGATGTTTCGGATCTTCCGATAACCGACGACATGGACTATGTCTATATCTGCCAGAACAACACGATATACGGCACCAGATATAAGGAGCTTCCAAATACGAAGGGAAGGGATCTCATAGCTGATGTTTCTTCAATGTTTCTTTCTGAACCGCACGATATCACAAAGTATGCGGTTCTTTACGGTGGTGTGCAGAAGAATGTGGGACCGGCGGGAATGTGCATAGTTGTTATAAGGGAGGATCTTATAACCGACGATACACTGCCTGAAACCCCCACACTTCTTAAGTATAAGACCCAGGCAGATGCGGGATCACTCTTCAATACCCCTCCCTGCTTTACGATCTATACCTGCGGACTGGTATTCAAGTGGTTAAAGAAGCAGGGCGGACTTTCCGCCATGAAGGAAAAGAATGAGAGGAAGGCAAAGATCCTCTATGATTACCTTGACGCTTCGAAGATGTTCAAGGGCACTGTTGAGAAGGAATACCGTTCACTTATGAATGTTCCCTTTGTGACCGGGGATGATGAGCTGAATAAAAAATTTATCGCAGAGTCAACGGAAGCGGGCTTCGTAAACTTAAAAGGACACCGGACCGTCGGAGGCATGAGGGCATCGATCTACAATGCGATGCCGGAAGAGGGTGTTTCGAAGCTTGTGCAGTTTATGGAAGATTTTGAAAAGAAGAACGGATAAGGGGAGAGAAGAATGTTCAAGTATCATATGCTAAACCCTATCGCTGAGATAGGTATTAAGGAATTCGACAATAATTACGTGACATGCGATGACTTTTCCGCGGCGGACTGTGTATTGGTAAGAAGTGCGGATATGCATAAGCTTACCATCCCGGACAATATCCTTGCCATTGCCAGAGCAGGAGCCGGTGTTAATAATATCCCACTTGAGGAGTGCGCAAAAAGAGGCATAGTGGTCTTCAATACCCCCGGAGCAAATGCAAATGGCGTAAAGGAGCTGGTACTTGCCGGAATGCTCTATGCTTCAAGAGGAATTTTCGAGGGGATGGAATGGCTTGAAAGCGAGGGCCTAAATGACCCCAACGTGGCAAAAGCCGCCGAAAAGCAGAAAAAGAACTACGCCGGAACCGAGATAAACGGGAAGAAGCTTGGAGTCATAGGACTCGGAGCCATAGGGGTTAAGGTGGCAAACGCTGCCACGAACCTTGGAATGACGGTTTACGGCTACGATCCCTATATTTCGGTTGATGCGGCCTGGCATCTTTCCCGTTCCATAAAGCATGTACATCAGGTTGAGGAAATATATGCGAACTGTGATTATATCACGATCCATGTGCCGCTTCTCGATTCCACGAGACATATGATAAATGCGGATGCGATCAAGCTTATGAAGGATACCGCCATTCTCCTTAATTTCGCAAGGGATGAGCTGGTTGACGAGGAATCCGTTGTTGCGGCCCTTAAGGTGGGGAAGCTCCGTAAATATGTTTCGGACTTCCCGAATCCGGTCACTCTCGGAAAAGAGGGCTGTATAGTAACACCGCATCTCGGAGCCTCCACCGAGGAATCAGAGGAAAACTGTGCCGTAATGGCCGTAAAGGAACTCAGGGACTATATGGAAAACGGAAATATCAGGAATTCCGTTAACCTTCCGGATATAGAAATGGGACGGCCGGAGACAGTGAGCAGGATCATGATAATCCATAATAACGTTGCAAACGTGCTCACAAGGCTTACCTCGGCCTTTGGTGATGAGGGTATAAATATCGCGACCATGAATTCAAAGAGTAAGGGGGAGAGAGCCATAACCATACTCGATCTGGATTCACCGCCTACGGAAAACATGCTGACACGCGTGCAGAATGCGAAGGAGGTTATCAGGGTCCGCGTTGTGAAGTGAGAAGCGAAGAATCTGAACAGTATGTCATTCTGAGCGAGGCGAAGAATCTGAATAGTATGTCATTCTGAGCGAAGCGAAGAATCTGAACAGTATGTCATTCTGAGCGAAGCGAAGAATCTGAACAGTATGTCATTCTGAGCGAAGCGAAGAATCTTATTTTTACAAAGGATAATGAAACAGAAAGGATTTAACCGTGGCAGATATACGACCATTCAGGGCAATACGACCGGGTGAGGGACTGGCTGACAAGATCGCGGCACTGCCGTATGATGTTTATTCAAGACAGGGAGCGAAGGAGGAGATCAAACGCGCTCCTCTGTCTTTTTTACGTATTGACAGGCCGGAAACTTCATTTCCCGATGATGTGGATACCTATGACGACCGGGTTTATGTGAAGGCCCGTGAGATACTGGATTCGATGATAGAAAAGGGTGAATTCATTATGGAGGACAGGCCCCTTTACTATCTCTACGAGCTCACCATGGACGGCAGGAGTCAGACCGGTGTCGTTGCAGTTTCCTCAGTGAAGGACTATGACAATAATGTGATAAAAAAGCACGAGAATACAACGGAGGAGAAGGAGATCGACAGGATACGCCATGTCGACGCCTGCTCTGCGCATACGGGACCGATCTTCTTAGGATACAGGAAAAATCCAGTGATCTCAGTCATTGTACAGGGGGTAAAGGAAGCTCCCCCGGTATATGATTTCACAAGCTCCGATAATGTACGCCACAGGGTGTGGACGGTTTCCGATGACAGGGATATTGCGGCGATAAGGGGAGCCTTTGACGGCATAAACGATATCTATATCTGTGACGGACACCATAGATGTGCAAGCGCTGTGAAGGTATGCAAAATGAGGGCAGAAGCCCATACGCAGTCAAACGGTGACGAAGAGTTCAATTACTTCCTCTCGGTGCTTTTCCCTGCGGATGAGCTTATGATACTTGATTACAACAGGGTGGTGAAGGACTTAAACGGCTTATCCGAGAGCCGTTTCATGGACAGGATCAGAAAGAAATTTGATGTGGGAACGGGAGAGGACAGGCCCTTCAAGCCCGGGAAAAAGCATGATTTCGGACTTTATATAAGCGGGAAGTGGTACAGGCTGACAGCAAAGGACACGATCCTCTCCGGAGATCCTGTGGATGATCTGGATGTATCCCTTCTCCAGAATGAGCTTCTGTCACCGGTACTGAATATAGAGGATCCCAGAACCGATAAAAGAATAGCCTTTATAGGCGGGATCCACGGCATGGAAGGGCTTATGGAAAAGGTGGATTCCGGAGAGTACGTCTGCGCATTCTCTCTTTACCCGACCGACATCAATGATCTCTTTGCCGTTGCGGATATGGGAAGGCTTATGCCGCCGAAATCCACCTGGTTTGAGCCGAAGCTCAGAAGCGGATTATTCATACACAGGTTCTAGGAGGACTTCTAATGAACAAAAAATTATATAATCTCATGGACTGGGCGGAGATAGAGGCCGTCACTTATTCCGAGGAGGATCATCCTAAGAAGCTCTTAGGTCCGCACAGTGCGGGGCGGAGCGGCACCATCATACAGGCATTTTTCCCTGAGGCAAAGAGTGTTTCGGTGAAGGCCGATAAGGTGAAAGAGCCCTATCCTATGGAAATGATGGATGAGAGCGGATATTTCGCGGTTCTTTTACGAAAGAAGATACCATTTCACTATGTGTATGAGGTTGAAACAAAGGACGGGAAGAAGATCACTGTTGAGGATCCTTACGCCTATCCCCAGGTAATACACGAGAGAAATTCAAAGAAATTCAGGAACGGGATACTGCGCTATGCCTGGGAAACCTTGGGATCCCATATCGTTACCGTCGAAGGACAGGAGGGAGTACATTTCGCCGTCTGGGCGCCGGATGCCATGAGGGTAAGCGTGGTTGGCGACTTCAATGACTGGGACGGCAGGGTTTATGAAATGGAGAAGCTTCCCGACGAGTCAGGGATATTCGAGATCTTCATCCCGGGATTAAGGGCGGGAACGCTCTATAAATACGAGATCAAGGCAGGAAACGGGACCGTGGTATTAAAGACTGATCCCTACGGCTTTTTCGCCGAGAACAGTGAGGATCCCGCTTCCATAGTTACCGACCTTGCTTCCTTTAACTGGACGGATGAGGACTGGATGGCGGAGCGTCATATGCGTCAGGGAAGCGAAAGCCCAATGGTGGTATATGAGCTTAAGACCGATGCCTTTGACGAAAAAAAGCAGGGCTTCAAGGCTATGGCAGGGGAGCTTTCAAGGTATCTGAAGGACAACGGCTATACCCATGTGGAGCTTATGCCGGTAATGGAGCATAAGGCTTTAGGGGCAGCGGGATACCACACCTACGGGTTTTATTCCCCTGCGGCTAAGTACGGGAAGCCGGATGAGCTTTTCCACTTCATTGATCATATGCATAAGGAGGGAATAGGGGTTATCCTGGACTGGAGTCCCGCCCACTTCGATTCACGTAACGGAGGGTTAGTGCGCTTTGACGGGAGAGCGATCTACGAGAGCCCTGATCCGAGGAGAAGCTTTCATCCGGACGAGGGGACGCTGACCTTTGATTTCTCACGCCCGGAGGTCCGGAATTTCCTTTTGTCCAATGCGCTTTTCTGGACAAGGGTCTATCATGCGGACGGACTCAGAGTTGACAATACGGCGTCAATGCTCTACCTCGACTACGGAAGGGATGATTATCTGCCGAATATCTACGGAGGAAAGGAAAACCTGGAGGCTGTGGAGCTTCTGCAGAATATCACGAATGAGGTACATAAGGAAAAAAGCGGCGTCATTATGATAGCTGAGGACAATTCCGCCTGGCCCGGGATGACAACGGATACGGCGGAGGGCGGTCTCGGCTTTGACTTCAAGTGGAATGAGAGCTGGAGGGATGACTTTTTATCCTATCTTTCCTATGATCCCTTCTACAGGACGGATCACTACGGAGAGCTCTGCTTCTCGCTTGTATATGCATATGCGGAGCGCTTTATGCTGCCATTTACCCATGACGCCTTTACAGATGGTTCTTTCCTTTCAAAGATGCCGGGAAACAGTGAGGAAAAGTATTCGAATCTGAAGGCATCCCTCGGCTTCCTTTTCACCTACCCCGGGAAGAAGGTGATAGATGCAAGCCTTGCCCTGGGCGACGAAGAGGCCTGGTCTCCGGAAAGGAAGCTTAACTGGGAGCTTCTAAAAAGGAATGAGAATAAGGAGGTTCACTCCCTCATAAAGGATCTGTCCCTTCTCTACAGGGAGAGACCCGCGCTTCACGAGCTTTCTCTCGAGGAAGCGGGCTTTGAATGGATCAACTGTATTTCAGCCAATGAGAATATCCTTGTCTTTATGCGGAAAACAAAGAAGGAGAAGGATACCCTTATCGTTGTGGTGAATTTTGAGAATATACCCAGAAAGAATTATAAGATAGGCGTTCCGATGGCCGGAAAATTCAAGGAAATATTTAATACAGACGCTGAAAAGTACGGCGGCTTCGACTTCCGTAATTCCCATGTACTGAAGTCCTCCGAGGATGAGTGTGACGGACGGGAGAATTCCATAAGGATAAAGGTGCCGCCGCTTTCTGTAATAGTTTTTGAGGTGCAGTAGTAAGTGTATAATCCAGTATTTTTAACAGCCGCGGTGGAGGCTCTGGACGAGAATCTTGCCGCCATTGACGAGATCAGCAGCATAGAGGACATAAAGGACATACAGGAGAACCTGAATCCGGGCTTTTTTGAAAAATTCCTGCAGGGGCTGCCGGAGTTGTTCTTTAATCTGGGCGTAAGGATCCTTATTGCGGTCGTTTTTTTCCTGGTGGGCAGAAAGCTTATCAGGCTTATCATAAAGCTCATCAATAAGTCCCTGAATAAAGCCGGCAGTGAAAAGGGAGTAATAACCTTTATCGATTCCTTCTTAAGGATCTCCCTTTATGCCCTCCTTTTCCTTATCATAGCGTCGCAGCTCGGCGTGGAGGCGGCATCGATCCTGGCGGTTTTCGGTTCGGCTACACTGGCCGTGGGACTGGCGCTGCAGGGAAGTCTTTCGAACCTTGCCGGAGGCGTGGTGATACTTTTGATGAAGCCCTTTAAGGTGGGGGACTACATAAAGGAGGATTCCCACGGAAACGAGGGAAGGGTTACGGAGATCACCATCTTTTATACTAGGCTTACGACTATCGACAATAAGGAGGTCATGATACCGAACGGAGCCCTTGCAAATACCTCCATAGTAAACGTGACATGGCTTCCTGCAAGGAAGATCGATTTTTCCGTTGGTATAAGCTATGAGGCGGATCTCCTGAAGGCAAAGGAATTATTGAAGATAAAGGCAAAGGAAATGCCCGGGTATCTGGGTAATGAGGAGCCTTCCGTTTTCGTGAAATCCCTTGATGACAGTGCGGTTACCATTGGCTGCAGATTCTATGTGGAAACGGCGGAATACTGGAATGCTTACTGGAGCTTTAATGAGACGGTGAAGCTTACCTTTGACAGTGAGGGTGTCGAGATCACCTACAACAAGCTGGATGTGAACATAAGACACGATGGGTGAGACCTGTCATTCTGAGCGGGTTTACTTGTCATTCTGAGCGGAGCGAAGAATCTGAGCAGTGTGTCATTCTGAGCGAAGCGAAGAATCTGAGCAGTGTGTCATTCTGAGCGAAGCGAAGAATCTGAGCAGTGTGTCATTCTGAGCGGAGCGAAGAATCTGAGCAATGTGTCATTCTGAGCGAAGCGAAGAATCTGAGCAGTGTGTCATTCTGAGCGGAGCGAAGAATCTGAGCAGTGTGTCATTCTGAGCGGAGCGAAGAATCTGAGCAATG
>CAMVGV010000048.1 GCA_947167135.1 uncultured Lachnospiraceae bacterium | reverse complement strand
CACAGCCTTTCAGGCTGCGAACGTAACGGGTTTTGCCAATTAAATTGCCTTCGGCAATGGGGCAAAACCCCTGCCTGCCATAATTCTTTGGGCCGTAACTGCGCAGCAAAGTGCGCAGTTCGGCTGTGAACTGTAACAAACAATCTTCACACTCCGGTAAAGATGATGCCCTTAAAGCCGTCGGCCATTTCGGCCGAGGGAAAGCTTATCTCTATCTGCCGGTATGCATTATGAACCTCTCCCCCGGGTTTATAGATAAAATCCTGTCTGAAATCATACGTCCACTGCATGGGTTTTATCAGACAGACCTTAGAATCAGTATTAATGATAATATTACCGTTTGAGGGACAGAAGGGATGGTAAAGACCTATGATCCCGGAAACCCTTTCGCTCAGGGAAAGGCTCCAGGTAAGAGGATCCTTCCTTACAAGCATTTCCACCGGATAATAATGAAAAGAATCGAATTCAGCTGCCTCCGGATTAAGAGGTGCTCTTTCGATCCTTTCAACTCCCGTATCATTCTCCGTCTCTGTATCAATGATTTTTTTAAGTTCCTCAAAATACAGGCGGTAACCCTCATCATTAGGATGCTTTACATCTACTGTAAGTTCCTCGTATTTTTTTCCGCTGTCATTAAACGCAGCTATGGTATCCGCAGTAGGTATATCGTAGTACTGCGAGAGCTCTTCTATCGCTTTTATCTTTTTGGTGTATTCTCTCTGGGAACTTTCGAGTATTGAAATGATATTACAGGATGGATACTTTTTTTCCGCACTTCTTATTATGGCCTCATATTCGGCCGGAAGTGTTTTTCTGCCATCGTTTTCTCCGTAGCAGATTATCATCAGATCATAGCTTACATCATCATTAAGGATGTTTTCGCGGACGTAGCCCGCGTAGCTCGAGTTGCCTCCCATGGAGATATTTGTCACGAGGCAGCTTACCTTGTAGCGGGATTCCACATAACTTTTCAGAAGATCCGTCCAGGAGTTTCCTTCCGTGGCACCGCTTCCCGCTCCTATGGAATCCCCATTGACAAGGATTTTCACGTCTTTCCCCTGCCTAAGCTTCCTGTAGAACCCGTCATATTCTCCCGGCAGGATCTCCGTTTTTTCCCGGGATACTTTTTCCGGTTCCCCCTCCTCTTCTCCCTCGTTGTCGGGATACAGGAGCTCAAAGCTTTCATAATGATCGGGCGAATAATATATCAGCCCGTCATTGGAGTAGATAAGTCTCTTCCCTCCCCTTTTCTTTGCATGCAGAGTATCTATGTCGCACTCCCGGTATTCCCTTCCGGCGCTTTCCGGCAGCGTACCCTCATAGTTTCCGAAGTAGTCTCCCCCTATGCATTTACCCCAGGCGTATTCGTCGAGGCCGCCGCCGGGCCATCCGAGCTTCTTTGCTTCCTTCTTTGTGATAAAGTTCTCCGGCAGCCTACCGTAGGTGTGTAAATATAATGCCACATCCTCCTTTGAGGTATATGCACCCTTTTCATCAATAGGGGAGGGGGCGCTGTTTTCTTCCGGGGCAGCGCTGTCCTCCTCCGAAACGCTGCTTTCCTCAGGGGATTTATAGCTTGACCCGGTCGCCTCCGCGGTTGCCTCCGCTGCCGTTTCTAAACTGCTTTCCGTACTGCTTTTTAAGCCGCTTTCTACGCCGCCATCCGTGCTTCCGCATCCGAATATCAGAAAGATACATAATACTACGGCAGCATATGCACTGTATATTTTTTTTCTTATCATCATGCCTTTTCCAGCTTTCACTACGAAGCTCTCCACCATGGAACCACCAAAGTATATCATTTTTATCGTATTATGTCTCTCCATTTCCGGGGTGTCACCCTCCTGACACCCCTGCTTTTATTTCCTCTTCCTGCTATAGCAACATCACCTTCGGATGAATATCCTGCTCGTCCGGTTCGTATCTTTGGCGATTCTCCAATGAATGTGATGAAGATGTGAAAAGGCCGCATGACATTCTAATGATCAGGATTACAAGGCTTTAGAAATACAGGGGCAAGCGGGTAAAATTATGCTGTCAACCAAATTTGAAAATGTCCCATAATAATTCAAACAATAATCATATAAAACTTTCCTGGCTTTTACGGCATACTAAACGGCGGTATATTACCGTCAGGTATGCCTAGAAACGGAGTGACCGGCATACCTGACATCTTTTTTTCGATGTTTCGTATGTACATTTTTTGAAACTAAAAGCTCTGAAAGCCCTAAAATTTGTAATTCAAGAGAAAGGGAATACGCCGACGAAATCCTGGAAGGTGCTATTCAAAAAATCTGGTACAAGATCAACCCTAAGTACAAAGACCGGCTTTTCTGTAAGATCTTTGGCAGGGAAAAGCATAAGGATTATGCTATGGCACTTTGTGATGCGGTATAAACCTTGGGAGTCGCTTTGGGGTTCGTTGGCAACTACGCCCCTCGTGGACTTTCACCACAGACTGACGGCATGCCCGTCATACATAAGAAAAAGCCCCAAGCGTCTGCTCAGGGCTTTCTTAAACAATTTCAACAGTATTACGCCTTAAATGCAACTCCTGCTCTCAGAAGAACATTGGGGTATGGCGTAAATTCCGCAGTCCTTACGGCAAATTTTATATTTTTCGTTCTCTCCTTCAATTCCGTATGTTCTATGAATTCATGTCCGATACCCGGCATTTTCTCCTCCATATATTTCAGAAGCTCAGGATTCTTTTCATGGATTTCTTCAGCCAGTGTATAGTATTCCACAACACATTCGTCCAAAACCGCATCCATTACCTGCTTAAAGGTGGGAACACCTCCAACCAGTGCAAGATCCACGATCTCGATCCCCTTCGGAATAGGCATTCCACCGTCACAGATCATAAACACATCCTTATGTCCAAGACCCGCAATGAGTCCCGCAAGCTGAACGTTGATTATCCCTCTTTTTTTCATAACACATCACCCCGTCACTTATTCTCATTCCTTGCCTGGAGCGCCATCTTCGCCTGCAGGTTTCTCTGTACCTGATCGATGATAACCGCCAGTATGATAACTATTCCTCTTATTACCTTCTGATAGAATTCGGTAACACCGCACATTGTCATTCCGTCATTTATAACACCGATTACAAATGCTCCGACTATGGTTCCTCCGATATTACCTATACCTCCTGCCATAGAGGTCCCGCCGAGGACCGATGCGGCAATGGCATTCATTTCCCAGGATTCACCTGTTTTCGGCGACCCGGACATAAGCTGCGAGGTCGCTATTATACCGACAACTGCGGAACAGAAGCCTGAAAATGCATATACCCAGATCTTTACCTTATCCGCCTTGATACCTGAGAGTACAGCCGCTCTTTCGTTTCCTCCGATGGCCAGTACGTGCCATCCGAAGGGTGTTTTCTTCAGAACGATTCCCGCACACACGGCGATCACTACAAGTATAACTACTCCACAGGGAATCGGTGTTCCTGCGATGCTGGTTCCGAAGAATTCGAATCCGGTGTTTCCAAGCCCTTCATAGCCCGCAATGGATGAATAGGTGGCACCGTTGGAACGGATATTTGCAAAGCCTCTCCAGATATACATTGTTCCGAGCGTTGCAATGAATGGTGCCACATTGAATTTTGTAATGATTATGCCGTTAAGGGCTCCCATAAGTGCTCCAAGAAGGATCGTGATAAATACTACCATTGGCACACTGAAATAAACGGTGACACCGGCTGCCTTAATGGTAAAGCCCTCCTGGATAAAACCTCCCGCAAGCATCCCGGCCAGTCCCGCAACGGAACCCACCGACAGATCGATTCCTCCGGTTATTATGACATAGGTCATTCCTATTGCCAGAATGCCATACAATGCTACGTGTTTTGCAACAGACAGCAGGGAGCTTACCGTCATAAAGTTATTTGCCGCAAAGCTGAAATAAATCATTAAGATAACAAGCACGATAAATGTCCTGCCGTTTAACAGCGTCATTATCAGCTTATTATTTGATGAACTCTTCTTCTCCATTGTCATTTCTCCTTATCTCCGTTGTGATGTCCCTGGTAGGAGGCGAGAACCAGCGTATCCTTTTTAACCTCTTCACCCTTGAACTCACCGGTCTTTATACCATTTGACAGAACCATTACCCGGTCCGCTATTGCCACGATCTCTTCAAGCTCGGAGGAAATGACTATGATAGAAAGCCCCTCCTCTGCATATTTATTGATTATCTCAAAGACCTCTGTCTTGGCTCCTATATCGATACCCCGGCTCGGTTCGTCCATAAGGAGTATCTTCGGCTCGGTCAGTATTCCCTTGCCTATAACGACCTTCTGCTGATTACCGCCGGAGAGTGAAAGAATGGGAAGCTTTTTATCCGCAACCTTTATATGGATATCCTTTATCTCCCTGTCAACCATCTCTCCTTCTTTTTTACTGTCGACGAAAATACCCTTTACATACTTTTTCAGAGCACTTAAGGATGTATTCTTTTCAATATCCAGCGTCTGGACAAGACCCATTGCCTGCCTGTCCTCAGGTATCAGCGCAAAACCGTTGTCTATCTGCCTTGAGATATTTTTCACTTCGATGTTCTGTCCGTTAAGTATTATCTCTCCGGTGTGCTCCGGCCTGAGTCCCATTATGCACTCGAATATTTCGGATCTTCCCGCACCAAGCAGGCCATATATCCCAAGCACTTCTCCCTTTTTCAGTTCGAAGCTCACATGGTTTACCAGATATCCACCCCCGGGCTTCGGAAGACAGAGATCCTTAACCTCCAGTACGGTTTCAGCCTTATCCCAGTCCACCGTGCGGTTACGCTTGGGGTAATTCTTCTCACCGCCTGTCATCCTCTCCACTATCCAGGGAACGGAGATATCCTTTACATCCGCGTCCGCCACGTACTTCCCATCCCGAAGTATGGTGACGTGATCTCCTATCTCCATTATCTCCTCAAGCCTGTGGGAGATATAGACGATCGACAGACCTTTGCTGGTCAGCTCCCGCATGATCTTAAAGAGTATTTTCACCTCCTGTTCACTCAAGGAGGATGTGGGCTCATCCATTATGAGGACCTTCAGGTCGTCATCCACCAAATTTCTCGCGATCTCTATCATCTGCTGCTGGCCGACTCTCAATGCCCCCACCCGGGTATTTACATCCATGGGATGCTCTAGTCTTTCCAGTATGTTTTTCGCACCCTCAATATGCTGCTTATCATTCAGTATTACCTTTCCCCCGGTTTTTTCCTTATTCATGTATATGTTCTGGTAAACATTCATATTGGGGAAAAGTGAAAGCTCCTGATGAATGATACCTATGCCGTTGTTCCTGGCCTCGGTGGTATCCTTAAAGTGTACTTCTCTGTCGCCTATGTACATTTCTCCCGAGGACGGCTGCTCTATCCCGGCTATCATCTTCATCAGTGTGGATTTTCCGGCTCCGTTTTCACCTATCAGCACATTAACCTTGCCTTTGAGGAGGTCAAAGGAAACTTCATCCAGAGCCTTTGTTCCCGGATAGATCTTTGTGATCTTCTCCGCATGCAGAAATACATCATCCCTGCATTTAACAGCTTCTGCCATCATCTCTCCTTTCCTGCCCTACTTGATCTCCAATGCCACAGGCGTGATAAAAACTTCATCCTTCTTTGTGGAGCTCACTGTAAACGCTCCGGTGAATTCAATCGTCTTTCCCTTAGCGGAGGCAAGATCAAGATTTGCCACCACGTAATCCTGGGACATCTGATTTATACTCTTTGCAACATCTGCCCACTCATTGGTTGTTACCTTCTGTCCGTTATAATTATTGATATCCATAAATGTAACGGCATCCCTTAAGGAAGTATCCATATTTACGGGGCCTATGGCGATCTTTATCACTTCCTCCCCGCTGTAACCGTCGGGCTTTATGAGGAGATAACCCTTGCTGGAGGCTTCGGGGTCAACGGCCTTCGATACAACCTCCTCAACGGTTCCGGTTCCCTTTACCGCATAAATTATAGATTTGCTTGCAGCAGCCGAAGAGTCCGTAGGAACCTTGGCAGCCTTTGCGGATGCACCCGCACCCAGAAGATCCCCGTTTGAAGAATTCAATAGCTCTGTAAGATCCACTGCTTTTTCGGAAATCTCAGGTGCCAGCTGGTCGGTCCACATGGTGTCACCGCCTGCACTGGCATCAAATTTTACCTCACCTGTATATTCTCCCTCAGTACCTATGGGGATCACCTTTGCAATCCCGCATCCGCTAAGCATTGTAAAAGAAAATGCTGCAGCAAGCACAAGAGATATAATACGCTTTTTCATATAGCGTTATCCTCCATTTTCATTAATTGCCTTTACCCAATACATTTAATAAGCGGAAACATCAGTTCCGGATCCTTTATAAAACAGGGAAGTGAGGTAATTCCCACCTCCGCTTCCCTGTCAGTAAGAATCAACGAACGATCACTCCGTCCGGAACATCAGATGTTCTGTGCTGATACTCCGTAGAATCTTATTCGCTGAATACAAAGCCCTTAAGCTTATCGGCATTTGCCTTTGTTATGGCTATGCAGGGGATAAGCTGTCTTTCATCCTGCCCTGTGGAGCCTTCCTTAAGATACTTGTCAGCCTCCTGAACTGCAGTCTGGGCTATAACCGCAAACTGCTGGAGTGCCGTACCTGTTGCCTCTCCTGATTTAATGAGGGCAACTGCCTCGTCTGATCCGTCCACACCGATAGCGGGAACATTCATCTTGTGATCCTTCAATGCTGCGCAGGCACCCTGAAGCATGGTGTCATTACCGCAGATAACGCCTTCGATGTCGGGATGGGCCTGGATAAGGGCATCCATCTTTTCATAGGCTTCTGTCTGCTCCCAGTTTGCTGTCTGCTGCTCAAGCATCTCGAAATCGGGATACTGGTCAATAACAGAATGGAATGCCTCTGTACGAACGTGTGCGTTTGTGTCTGAATCCTTTCCGAGAAGCTCTACATACTTACCCTTCTCGCCCATAGCTGTAACCCATTCCTCGGCTATAGCTGCCGCACCCTGGTTATTGTCGGCAATTATCTGAGCGATAGCTACTCCGTCCTCAGTAATCTCACGGTCGATAAGGAAGGTGGGGATACCGGCATCACGTGCCTTTTTAACAGCCTCTATGGTAGCGTCGGCACCTGCATTATCACATATGATAGCCGCTGCCTTGTCTGCTATTGCTGCATCAAAGAGTTCTGTCTGCTTCGTAGGATCGTCGTCGTGCGAAACTGCCTTTGCCTCATAACCGAGCTTTTCAGCCTCAGCAACTGCATTGTCTACCTCTGCCTTGAAAGCAGGGTTTGAAGTTGAAGGTGTAATAACGTACATAATCTTGGATCCGCCGCCGGGAAGTGCATCGCCTGCTGCGGGAGCAGCTGCTGCCGCATCCTCGGAGAATACGAAGCCCTTAAGCTTGTCGGCATTATCCTTTGTTATAGCTATGCAGGGAATAAGCTGTCTTTCTTCCTGTCCTGTGCTGCCTTCCTTTAAGTATTTGTCGGCTTCTTCAACCGCTGTCTGGGCAATAACCGCAAACTGCTGAAGAGCGGTACCTGTAGCCTCTCCTGACTTGATAAGGGCAACAGCCTCGTCAGATCCGTCCACACCGATAGCGGGAACGTTCATATTGTGATCCTTAAGTGCAGCGCAGGCACCCTGAAGCATGGTATCGTTACCGCAGATAACTCCTTCGATATCGGGATGTGCCTGAATGAGTGCATCCATCTTCTCATAAGCTTCTGTCTGCTCCCAGTTTGCTGTCTGCTGCTCAAGCATTTCGAAATCGGGATACTGATCTATTACCGAATGGAAAGCGTCTGTACGTACGTGGGCATTTGTATCGGAATCCTTTCCGAGAAGCTCTACATACTTACCCTTTTCACCCATTGCCTTTACCCATTCCTCTGCAATGGCTGCAGCGCCCTGGTTATTGTCGGCAATGATCTGTGCGATGGCCACTCCGTCCTCAGTGATCTCACGGTCAATAAGGAAGGTGGGGATACCGGCATCACGTGCCTTCTTTACCGCTTCGATGGTAGCGTCTGCACCTGCGTTGTCGCAGATTATTGCTGCTGCCTTGTCTGCTATAGCTGCATCAAAAAGCTCTGTCTGCTTTGTAGGATCGTCATCATGAGAAACTGCCTTTGCCTCATATCCGAGTTCCTCAGCCTTTGCGACAGCATTGTCTACTTCTGCCTTAAAAGCAGGATTTGAGGTTGACGGTGTGATGACATACACGATATTTGATCCGCCGCCTGTGAGTGCATCTCCGGCCGCCTCTGCCGGTGCCGCTTCTGCTGCTGCAGGAGCTGCTTCTTCCGCTGCAGGAGCTGCTTCCTCCGCTGCGGGAGCTGCTTCTTCCGCTGCCGGAGCTGCTGAACCTGCGCTCTGGGCTCCGCCGCATCCGGTGACCATAAACGCTGTCATGGCAGTTAAGGTCATAAGCGCCATAATCTTTTTAATAGCCTTTTTCATTTTGTTTCCTCCTGTTAAATGTATTTAAGCTTTGTATATCAACGGTCCTGTACCGTGAATACCTGTGTTACTTCTGTCCTGCGCCCTTAAGCACAAGCTCTATCGCATTTTTCCAGCCCTGCAGCTTTTTCTTCCGCTTCTCTTCTTCCATTAACGGCCGGTATCTCTTTCTGTTTACAGAGGAAAACACTTCCCCGCTGTCATATATTCCCAGAGCGATCCCCGCACAATATGCGGCTCCGATAGCTGAAAGCTCCTCGGCATCCGGGACAAGCACATCGGAATTAATGATATCCGCCTGGAACTGCATCAGATTGTAGTTCTTTGTAGGTCCTCCATCAGCCCTGAGATCCGCCATTTTAATCCCGGCATCCTTACGCATGGCAGACACGATATCATAGATCTGATATGCAGTGCACTCCACTCCCGCCTTTATGATCTCGTCCCTTCCGGTAGTCCTCGTCATTCCGGTCATCATTGCCGTTGCATTGCTTTCCCAGTACGGTGCACCCAGCCCTGTGAAGGCCGGAACGAGGTATGTGGTGTCATCCTGATTGGCACGGGCCATGATCTCTATTGATTCCGTTGCCTTCTCCATCATATGGACATCATTCACCATCCAGCTCATTACCGCTCCCGTATAAATGATGTTCCCTTCCAGCACATACTTTGGCTGACCTCCTATATGCCAGGCAAGGGATGATACGATCCCACTGTCAGAGAATACAGGTGCATCACCGACATTCATCATTACAGAGGATCCCGTTCCGTATGTTGCCTTGACCATTCCGCTCTCGTGGCATCCCTGTCCGTAGAGAGCCGCATGTGAATCACCCAGGACTCCTCTTATCGGAACCGGTTTATCAAAGAAGCCTTCGAGATCTGTTTCTCCGAAATTGCCGTCCGAAGGGGTAACCTCCGGCAGAGCCTTTTCAGGGATCCCAAACCATCCAAGTATTTCCTTATCCCACTTAAGCTCCTTTATATTAAAAAGCTGGGTTCTGGATGCGTTTGAATAGTCCGTCCTGAATTCCTTACCTCCGGTGAGCCTGAATACCAGAAAGCTGTCTATGGTACCGAGGCAGGCACTTCCTTCCTCCGCTTTTTTCTCTGCTCCGTCGGTATTCCTTAAAAGCCAGGCATATTTCGCTGCCGGGAAAAAGGGAGAGAGATTGATACCGGTTTTTGATCTGATCTCTTCAGCGTGTCCTGCCTCCCTGACTTCAGCTGCAATGCTTTCCGCTCTGGTGCACTGCCAGACAACGGCTTTATTCATTGCTTTTCCCGTGGCTCTGTCCCAGAGAACACTGGTCTCTCTCTGATTGGAGATCCCTATTCCTGCAATCGCGGATTTGTCGATTCCTGCTTTTTCAACCAGATTTTTGACTACCTGTATGGTATTTTGGTATATCTCCTCGGGATCGTGGCTTACCCAGCCTTTTTCACTTATTATCTGCTCATGAGGCAGATCCTCACGTCTTATAAACCTGCCCTTCCCGTCAAAGAGAATTGCCTTGGTTCCCTGTGTTGACTGATCTATACCGATAATAAACTCTTTCACTTGTCCAGCATCTCCTTTACGGTATCTCTTATCCCTTCCGGATTTAATCCGTAATGATCAAATACCTGCTGTGAATTACCAGTTATTACCGGGCTGTCCGGCAGTGACAAAATCTTCATTTTCTTAGGTTCGTTTTCAGAAAGGACGCTGGCAACCATTGAACCTAAACCGCCAAACGGGGAATGTTCCTCCACCGTTATCACCGCACGGGCTTTTGAAGCAACCTTCAGAACCGTGTCAACATCAAGAGGCTTTATACAGTACATATCTGTTACAGATGCCTGTATGCCCTCCTCCTCCAAAAGCTTTGCCGCTTCCAGAGCCGGGTACACCATTTCCCCGCAGGCTATTATTGCAGCATCATCTCCATCCTTAAGAATATTCGCCTTGTCCGGCCGGAAGGGACATTTTTCAACACTCTCATATACATCCTCTACAGCATTACGGCCGATCCTTACATATGCGCACTTCTCATCCTTAAGCAAAGCCTCGATAAGGTGCCTTGTCTCGTGTCTGTCACTCGGAAGATAAACCCTCATATTCGGGATCGAGCTCATAGCCGCTATATCCTGCGCTGAATGATGGCTCATTCCAAGAGCTCCGTAGCTGATACCTCCACTTATCCCTATGAGCTTTACATTGGTATCGGAATAGGCACAGTCAACCTTTGCCTGTTCATAGCTTCTGGTAGTTAAAAAGCTTGCAGGTGAAAAGGCATAGGGTTTCTTTCCGCATTTTGCAAGTCCCGCTGCAATTCCTACCAGATCCTGCTCCGCTATCCCGACTTCCACGGACTGGCCGGGATATTTCTCAAAGAAGGGAGTCATGGAGGCTGATCCTCTGGAGTCCGAGCAGAGGGCGACTATGTCTCTGTCCTTTTCAGCGTTCTCCATCAGAACGTCACAGATTATCTTTCTGTTGGTAACAGTGTTCTTCAAAGCAGCGCCTCCTTTCTTTTCTCCAGATCCTTCATTATCCCGGCATACTCTTCATCACTTGGTACGTGATGATGCCAGGAAGCCTTATTCTCCATTACCGCTGATCCGCATCCCTTAAGCGTATTTGCGATTATCACGGTAGGCTCTCCCTTAAATTCTCTGGCTTCCTTAAAGCCTTCCCTCAGTTCATCTATGTCATTACCGTTCTTTATATCCACAACATGCCAGCCGAAAGCACTCCAGCGCTCCTTCTGGTCATCCTGCTTCATTACCTCCTCGGTGGAGCCGGATATCTGTAATCGGTTTCTGTCAATTACAGCGCACAGATTATCAAGCCCGTAATTGTGTCCGCTCATGGCTCCTTCCCATACAGAGCCCTCCGCCAACTCCCCGTCTCCCATTACCACATATACGCGGTAATCGTTTTTATTCATCTTTCCCGCAAGCGCCATTCCGACTCCTACAGGAAGTCCATGTCCCAGCGATCCGGAATTCATCTCTATCCCCGGAAGCTTATTATTGGGATGCCCGATAAACTTTGAACCAAACTTTGAAAAGGAATCCAGAACTTCCTTAAGAGGAAAGAAGCCTTTCTCTGCCAGAACCGCATACAGAGCCTCCACAGAGTGGCCCTTGCTCATAACAAATCTGTCACGTGACGGATCATCTGCTTTTTCCGGAGATATATTCATTTCCTCGAAATACAGCTCCACCAGTATTTCCATAACGGACATGTCTCCGCCTATATGGCCTCCTCCGCCGTTCCTTATGATGTCAACCGTATTTTTCCTGAGCTCATATGACAGAGCCTTCAGATTTTCCATTTATTCTCCTTTCTGAATCAAGACATATCAGCTTTTCATTTCAGCTGTCTGTCATACCTCGTCAAAGCTTACATCTTCTCCGTGCAGATAAGCTTTTACCTTGTCCTCTATAGGATCGTACAGATCCGGCTTCACTCCTATATACTTGCAGGCTTCGTAGAGAACCGGCACCACATCCCCATGTATTGCAACACAGTGATGGATATAGGGTCCTTCAACTACCTTTGCTTCCAGTCTCTTTAAGTTATTGACCTCCACCCATACATAGGTTCCCTTTGTGAAGGGTCCGTCTATTCCTTTGGCATGTCCCAAAAGCAGTGAGTACTCTCCGTTATCTCCATCAAAACGGGCAAGGGTCATCTTCCCATGCTCTGCCTCCGCAGATACTGCTCCGTTATGCTCGAAGGCAACCGGTACGCAGATAGTGGGCTTCTCCTTTGCTACGGAGATAGGCCAGGGACCGCAGTGCTGCAGAAGCTCTCCGTTCTCATTGTCGGGATGTCTCACTGTCCAGTCTGAGAACATACTCCTCTTTTCGTTCATGCCCGCGGCTTCCACCATAAGGGAGGTGATGGCGCCGTGTATATCTGTTTCACAGACTACCGGGATTCCCTCTTCGTTCATAAGGGAATTAGCCGCGCAGGGCATGATTCCTATAACTTCCTGTAAAGCGTTCCAGCACTGTATGGCCACCGCTTTGCAGCCGTATTTATTTACGAGGTTTTTCATGGCGCACTTCAGTGCTGCCACGTTTTCCAGGAGATTGTCAGCTATATCACAATTCATATTTGACTTACAGTAGTCAATGACCTTCCTTACCTCTGTTCCTTCCTTTTTGCAGGCTTCTATTTCATCTGCCAGCTCCTGCAGGGGAATGGGAGAAAGCTGGATATTGAATTTCTCAAGGAGCTCTCCCTCATTGCACATGGTGCTCCAGAAATCAAAGGGTCTGGGTCCTATCTGAAGTATTCTGATATTCCGGAAGGTCTTCACCACGTTACAAACAGCCGTGAAGTCCCTGATCCCTCTTTCAAACTCAGGATCATCAAGTCGGCAGTTTGTCATATATGTAAAAGGAACCTTAAACCTTCTCAAAACCTTTCCCGTTGCAAAAAGACCGCACTGGGAATCCCTGAGCCTCATACCGTTGGGCTCCGGTCTCTCATCCCTTGGTCCCCAAAGAAGGACAGGCACATTTAAGGCCTTTGCAAGTCTTGCGCACTCATACTCTGTTCCGAAATTCTCGTGAGGGATAAATAGACCGTCAACCTTCTCCGCCCTGAATTTTGCAAGAGTTTTCTCTAATCCCTCGTCATCAAAGAGCAGTCCCTCGTCATTTACATCCTTGATGTCCACATAATCAACATTGAGTTCATCCAGCTTCTTTCTGGTGAGATCCGCGTATTTCAGCGCATCCGGGGCTGAAAATATACTTCTTCTTGTGGGTGCGAAACCGATCTTTACCTTTGCTTTTGCCATGCTTTTCTCCTCTTCCCGGCTGTGAGGATGTACTGATCCTCAGCCAAACTGTTATTTTAACCTCTTAACCGAATCCCGGTTTATGAAATCCGTACCAACTTCTATTTTTAACTTCACATCAGCCTTGTCCCTCATCATCTCTATGATCCTTTTCACGGCTATCATCCCCATTTCCTGTTTGGGAACCCGGAGGGATGTGAGTCTCGGGGAACAGATCTCGCAGTATGGAAGATCATCAAAGCCCACAATGGAAACCTCATCCGGGATCTTTACCCCTGCTTCCTTCATTGCCCTCATAGCCCCGAGAGCGATGATGTCGTTATCCGCAAAAAAAGCAGTGGGCAGCTCCGGCTTCAAAGCAAGATACTCTTTCATATCGGCGTATGCACCGTCCATTGTGGTAGCCAGGGTCACACGGTATTTTTCCTCATATTTGAGCCCGTTTTTCTGGAGCTCATGTCTAAAACCCTGTCCACGTAAACGAAAAGCCCTTATCCTGAATCTTCCGCTTAAATAGCCAATTTTCTCGTGACCCATATCTATAAGGTATCTGGTAGCAAGTCTGGCGGAATCAACATTGTTTATTGCTACCCCGTTAAAACGCATGTCTGCGGTTATATAGTCAAGCATCAAAAACGGACATTTTGCATCCCTGAAGATCTTGTCGTCCTCCTCGGTAAGCTCTGTTCCGAGGAGCACCACTGCGGAGCTTACATCATTCAAAAGCTCCCTTACATCCTCCTCATAGCTCTCACCGAAACGGTCCAGATTTACCATTACCATTTCATATCCGTTTTCACTGCAGGCTCTCTGGAAACCGTCAATGATCAGCGAAAAGAACGGTGTATCATCAAGTATCTGTCCATTCCTGCGGTACATTACGAATTTGATCTTACTGATGCCGCTTTCTCTGAAATAACCCAGTTCCCGTGCCGCTTCCAGAATCTTATCCGCAGTATCCTTATTAACCCCTTTTTTGTGATTGAGGGCATTGGATACCGTCGCCGGCGAGAATCCTGTTTTTTCACTTATGAGCTTAATATTGGCTTTCATTGAAAGACCTGTCTTTTCTTTATCTAAAACCTATATAAATTTCTATGTAAAAGTTTTATATGTTTTATAAAAATATTATATATGTTTTCTATTAAAGTTCTATCCGTATTTTTCACATATATTTTACTTTATTTTTGTCACATTATGACAAAAAAGCTCTATTGCTTTTATTCCTGCTTTCTGCTATAGCAGCATCACCTTCGGATGAATATCCTGCTCGTCCGTCCCATATCTCTGGCGATTCGCCAATGATCTCATTACCTGTTAACCTGTTTTCAATTCAGGAGGTACATCATGTCTGAAAAGCACGTCTTTGATCATTCAGATCAGCAGAAACTCATTGATCAGGCGTTCGATGGAGGGATCTCGAGGGAAAATAAGATATTTTGAAAATACCGTTGTCATTTTCCGATATCTTACGTATAAATATATATTTTAGAAATACAGGGGGCAAGCAGGTAAAATCGTGCTTGTCTAAGCGGAAAGCTTGTGTTAGAATTCCGGCATAAGCAGTTTTCTTATATCTTTCTATCAGGTGATATCCACCTTCTAAAAGTTCTGAAATTCCTGCTTATAATCCCAATCAATCATTAAACAGGCAGGAGATGATAATATATTTTTCTTTGCTTGTCTCCTGCGGCATTCCAAAGGAGGACGAATCCCATGAAATTCAACTTAATATTAAAAATCTGGTATAAGATCAATCCTAAGTACAAGGACCGGCTATTCTGTAAGATCTTCGGCAGGGAAAAGCATAAGGATTATGCCCTGGCGCTTTATAATGCTGTAAATCACAGTAATTATTCCGATCTCTCGGAACTGGAGATAATCACCTTAGAGGATGCTGTCTATATCAAAATGAAAAATGATGTGGCTTATCTTATCAGCGGCAATATCGCTGTATATGAGCATCAAAGCACTGTAAATAATAATATGCCAATACGGGGCTTTATGTATTTCGGTGAGCTGTACAGTAAGATACTAAAGGGAAACAGGTCGAATATATATGGAAGAAGACTTGTGAAAATCCCAACCCCGCAGTATATTGTTTTCTATAATGGTACAGACGATTATCCCGAGGTAAAGAAGCTCAAGCTGTCGGATGCTTTCATCGATCCGGGACATGGAGATGAATTTGAATTTACAGCTACGGTTATGAATATCAACCTCGGAAAGAATGAGAAGCTGCTTGAAGCCTGCAAGCCTCTTAAGGAATACAGCATATTTGTGGATACCGTAAGAAGAAAGGGCAGAAAAATGCCTGCCGAAAGAGCTGTGGACGAGGCAGTAAGGGAATGTATCAACAACAATGTCCTTAGGGATATCTTATCGGAAGAGAGGTCATCGGTTATGTTGGAAATGCTTTCAAGCTTTGATGAAAAAGTCTACGAGGAAGGACTGCGCGAAGAGGGCCGGGAGGAAGAGCGCCAGAACACCGAGAGGGAACGGAAACGTGCAGATAATGCTGAAGTACGCGCAGATAATGCTGAAGCAGAGCTTAAAAAATACAAAGAGCGTTTTGGTGAGTTAGAGACAAAGTCATAATTCAACAGCAGGAGATCCTTCTTAGTTATTGTTATAATTATAGGCTTTGTAAAATACTCCGAAGGGATAAACTCTCCGGGGTGTTGTTTCTCCGGACATGGAGTCAATGTCACTTATTTAAGCCCCGTGTCATCCTGAGCGTTAGCGAAGGATCTTTCCAAATCGGTTAGAAGATTCTTCGGGCTACGCCCTCAGAATGACATACTCGAAGGGATCCCTTTTGAGGCGATAATTGCTCTCCAATGATATGACCTGGACGCTCTGATTATACAAAATGCCGGCTGCCAATTGTGGCAGCCGGCATCTTTTTGCCTTCAATCTACAGCTTGCGCTGTGCGACTTTAGGTTGTTATAAAATTACTTGCCGAATACGAAACCAACATTGGTGTCAGCATAGATACCATAACGGAAGGTCTTCTTATCCTTAGGATCTTCTCTGAATGCCCACTTGAATCCGAATGCGCTGAGGTCAAGACCGCCATCAGCAGGATCGCTGTTCTTGTAGATATAGTTGTTACCGTTAAGGTCAAGTGCATATACGGTCTCACCACCGGCAAGAGTTCCGGATACGAAGTCGTAATCCTTACCCTTCTTAAGAGTTACATCAGCATTCTTTCCTCCCTGAGAATCACCCTTTTTAACGAATTCATTCTTGAGTATTATCGTTCCCTTAGCGTTCTTCTTAGCTTCAAACTTAGTAATTGTAAGTCCGCCTATTGCGTTATCTCCGGGCTTCAGATCACTTCCAGCGTAACCTGCATTGCTGAAGTCACTGTTGATATTCTTAACCATATCAGTAAAGTAATCTCCGTTTGAGGAAGCAGGGATGGGCTCATTGACATTCTTATCATTTGTCTTCCAATGCTTGTTTTCTCCATTTGTATTAAATTCGGTTACAATACTTCCCGTATATCTACCGGTAGGATCCCAAACCTCGATTGCTTTCTGCATAATACCAACCTTAAAGGTTTCCTTATCAAGAGTGTTCTTAAAGCTCTTCTTATACTTCTTGGCATCCTTGTTCTTAGCCTTTTCCTTGATGGAGAACTCAGGAAGCGTTCCGATAACATCGTGCTCAGAAAGAGAATCATTCTTCTCAACAAGCTTGCCGTCCTCAAGTAGCTTATACTTATATTCAACCTCTGAAGTAGCATACTTTACAGAAGCCTGCTTAAGAGCCTTCTTGTCCTTCCACTTGATGCTCTTTACGTCAAGATCTTCAAGTTCTGTAACGGTTCCGTTCTCAAACTTAACAAGAAAAGCCTGTACATCAATATTCTTAACATTCTTCTTATCGGCATCATACTTGCCTTCACCATTCTTATTAAGCCCTAGGGTTCTTCCGCTCCAGGTAGTAACAGGGATTTTGGTTATACGGGATTCATTATCCTGAAGATCTCTATTAATATATTCAATTTCTCCTTCATCATTTCTATACACATAACGAGGAGCCGCAAAGTAAGGAGCAACTGTTTCGTCTTGATATGCCCATTCGCCCTTTACATAATCGCTTCCATCATTGTCAAATTTGTATCCTACAAGTGCATAAACACCTGCAGACTGGTCTACAGGAATGCTGCGGAATACCCAACTAGTTTCATTATATCCCCAACCCTTGTCAACAATATTATTAGGGAAATTACTATCGCTAGGTACTTCATTCTTACTTACCTTAAACTTGTCGGTATTGTTGAGATACTCGTCATCAGCCTCTCCTCCGAAAAGAACAGTAGCAATGAGCTCTGCACCATTCAGATTGTTCCATGAAACAGGATCTGTGGTGTTTGTGATAACAGCAAGATTGTTCTTTGCGTTCTTCTTTGAGCTTTCGGGATTGTAAGCAACGGTTGTGATGAACTTGCCGTCTGATCCCTGAAGGAATCCGCCGCCGCCGTATCCGTTATCGCTGCCTGCTGTGGTTGCAGCAACCTTTGCACCTTCTGGAGCTGTTGCTTCAGCTACCTCTGCGATCTCATCACCGAAAGCCATGGTGTTCATACCAACACCATAGCCTGAAATCCCGATAACCCCTTGAAAATCCGCGGTTTTAGCCGCTTTTTTTATTGCATTTTTTTACACTTTTTTGCATTGATCTATTGTTCTGTTATGGACAGTATATTTCGTATGGAAAACTTTTTCAAGGCAGGGCTGATCAGGGGTTAAAGCAAAGCAGCTCACCCTTGCATATATCTGAGAGCGTAGCTCGAAGAATTTTCTCATCGATTGAGAAAGATCCTTCGCTTCGCTCAGGATGACATTGTAATACGCAGGATGATAAGGTTTCAAAAAAATTCAGGGGTTGACGGCGGTATATCCACAAGCATAACCCTTTATCGGAACCGCCGCCAAAATATGCCGCCTACTGCGGTTTAGCACGCGGGATGTGAACAACTCCTGCGTGAACATCCTGCGTGCCTAGCCGCTGTTGGCGGAGAGTTTGGCGCAGCGCGTTCCGCAGGGTTTGCTTGTGGATGTGCCGCCGTCCACCCCGTCAATATCGAGAAAGATCCTTCGCTTCGCTCAGGATGACATTGTAATGCCCAGGATTACATTGTAATGCGCAGGGTGACATTGTAATGCTCAGGATGACATTTGTGATACTCAGAATGACATAGTGATGCTCAGACCACGTCCGCCCTCACTAATGTAAGTATGTGTTATTGGCTCTTCTTTGACTTCCTTTGGTTTCTCTTATTCTGTTTTAGAATAACTCTTTTTGGTTATAACAAATATACGGTTTTTGTAAAAATGGAATATCATTAAGGCTTCGCGGGATTTTTGCCGCGCATTTTATTTTAGTTGATTGAGATATTTGAAAATGATATAGTGACCGAAAAGGGAAGGACGGTTCTCTTACTTCCCGGCAGGAGGATTATATTTTTGAAAGCTCAACTCACTTCCCATTCTATAAATCAGGCTGTTAAAGAAGCCGAAGAGTACCTGGATCAGAAAAAGACAGATTCAAAGGACCTTATCCGAATAAAGCTCGGAATTGAAGAAACTCTTCTCTTCTACCAGAGGGAATTAGGAGAGAATGTCTGGTTTTCAATGGATAAAGGCACCCTTCTTGGAAGACGGAAGATAAGGCTCAGTATACGGGGAACCATGCAAAACCCTCAGACTGCTTCCGGTTTTAATACCGATGAAGATAAGTTCATGCATATGTCGCTGCTCCGTATGGGAAAGCTTCCGAAATGGAGTTATGGGCGTGGTACGAATGTGATCATTTTCCAGCCCAAAAGAAAAAGGCTCCCGGACTGGCAAAGCCTTTTGATTGCTATAGTCGCGGCTGTCCTTTGCAGAGTTTTAATGGCATTCCTGCCGGAATCCGTAAGATCCGCTCTGCTAAGCAGTGTGGCTGCTCCGCTTCTTGACTGCTTTCTTGGCTTCCTCAATGCTGTAGCAGGACCTATGATCTTCCTTTCCGTGGTGTGGGGAATCTACAGCATAGGTGATACCTCCACTTTCAGTATTATGGGAAAGAAGCTTGGCGCACGTTTTACCGTGTATGTATGCCTTATAACCATACTTATGGCTGTATTATGCCTGCCCTTTAGCGGGATCGATTCGGATAGTATTCAAGGTGGTTCACAGCTTTCCGCCCTTTTTCAGATGATCCTGAATATAATCCCCAGAAATCTTTTTACACCCTTTTCAGAGGGAAACACACTACAGATCCTCTTTGAAGCGACCATTATCGGTATCACAATGCTGCTTATCGGTAAAGAAACCCATGTGGTGGCTAATCTTTCGGAAGAACTGGGATATATAGTAAACGGTATCATGGGTGTCATCAGCAGGCTTGTACCGATATTTGTTTTCGCAAGTCTCACCAATATATTAGCCGAAAGTGACACCGGCTCCATTATAGAAGGCGGAGTGTTCTTTTTCTCCACATTCTTCGGATGCATAGGTGTTATGCTGATCCATACCGCTTGTGCCTGTATCAGATTAAAGATCAGTCCTGTGACGCTGTGGAAAAAGACATTTTCCACCTTTGTAATTTCCATAACAACAGCGTCTTCTGCTGCGGCATTTTCTGATAACATCAAAACCTGTACAGATGATCTGGGAGTCAGCAGGATGCTTGCCAATTTCGGTGTTCCCTTTGGACAGATCCTTTATAAACCTGGAGTTTCCGTACTGTTCCTGTTTGCTGCCATGGGTGTCGCCATTAATGATAATGCTCAGATCAATATGGTATGGATCATTACCGCAGTTTTGGTATGTATTATTCTTTCGGCTGCTGCGCCTCCGGTTCCCGGAGGTATGAGTGCAAGCTTTACTATCCTCTTTTCCCAATTGGGTTTACCTTTGGAAAAGCTCGCAGTCATAATATCGCTTACCGCTATTCTTGATTTTGTTGTTACTGCAACTAATATTTTTTCGGAACAGTGTATCCTGGCTATAGTGAATAAGGAAATAGATCACAGCCTTATTGAAGATTCTTCGCTACGCTCAGAATGACATTACTTACTTGATGATGGAAGCAACTCTTCCTGATTCTACTGTACGTCCGCCTTCACGGCTGTTTGAGGCGTTTTTTCAGGTTATACGTTGCATATTGCTATGGAATATGCATTCTGTCGCTTATTATTTTCCTGTTATTCTTCAGAATTCATGGCCCCGTTTGGCACCGTTTCACTCTGAAATCCGTTTTGCATCCATGTAAAAAAGCTCCCGGAGAAATCTCCGGGAGCCTTGATTTTACTGTATTTTGAAAAATGAATAATAACTTCGTGATTATTCGTTTTTCAAGTTACTTGATGATGGAAGCAACTCTTCCTGATCCAACTGTACGTCCTCCTTCACGGATAGCGAAGGTAAGTCCCTGCTCCATAGCGATGGGGTGGATGAGCTCAATGGTCATCTCTACGTTATCGCCGGGCATGCACATCTCAACGCCGTCGGGAAGCTTGATAACACCGGTAACGTCGGTTGTCCTGAAGTAGAACTGGGGACGATAATCGCTGAAGAAAGGAGTATGACGTCCCCCTTCATCCTTTGTCAGAACGTAAACCTGAGCGGTGAAGTTTGTGTGGCAGGTAACTGTGCCGGGATGAGCGATAACCTGTCCTCTTTCGATCTCCTTACGGTCAACACCACGGAGAAGAGCACCGATGTTGTCTCCTGCTT
>CAMVGV010000047.1 GCA_947167135.1 uncultured Lachnospiraceae bacterium | reverse complement strand
CTGTCCCGGCCCGGCACTATCTGTCATCCTGAGGGCTTCAGCCCGAAGGATCTTCCTGTCCCGGCTGCCATTTTCATTCAGCAATAAAACCGCACATTGCCTCAAGAAGGTACTTCCCAACCGTAGCTCCCTGATCGCAGACACCTATGCTCGCTGCCTCGTGGACTGCAGCCTTACCGAATTTGGGCTTCATATCCTTTGTGGCTTCGCAGCCCTCCTCTGCCCCCTCCCTGGCGGCAAGAGCAGTATCCGTAAGGGATGCTCCCCCGGAGGCTTTTTCCTCCGCTCTTAGAGCAGCTTTATCAATGGCATCGAGAACCGTTCTGTCTCCAACCTCACATTTGCCGCGTTTTTTAATGCCATCGGCATAACCCCTGAGGAACAGAGCAAATTTTGAGGCATCCATTTCCTTTTCCCCGTTAAGCCTCTTTCCTCCCTCCATTATACCGCTTGCCATAAGGGTTCCCATTGTGGAAGGAACAATTGCTGCCATACGGCTTCCTGCCTTAAATAAGGTCTTTCCGATATTGCCTTCCTCCATGTTCTCCTTTATGAGTACCGGCATGGCGGAAAAACCCTTCTCCATGGTAAGACCCAGATCTCCGTCACCCATCTTTGCATCCATATCACAGAGCTCATCCTTCTTTTCCGCAAACATTCCTGCCACCGCTTCAAAAAGTCCGGGCAGATCTTCGATTCCTATTTTCTCCATTTTCTCGTCCTTTCATAAGATCCTTCGCTTCGCTCAGGATGACACAAGGCGGAGCCTTTCATAAGATCCTTCGCTTCGCTCAGGATGACACAAGGCAGAGCCTCACATAAGATCCTTCGCTTCGCTCAGGATGACAGCTTTTTGTCATTCTGAGGGCTTTAGCCCGAAGAATCTTCTTCCTTCGCTCAGGATGACAGCTTTTTGTCTTTCTGAGGGCTTCAGCCCGAAGAAACCTGATTTATAAAAGCCGCCCGGAAGAATCCTTCCGGGCGACATGCAAAAGCTTCCTTTTTTACGCCTGAGTATAAAACGGCGTGTTAACAGGCATATCGAGCCACTTCCTCATCTCGTCGTCTGCGATCCTGCATATAGATACAGACGCACCTGCCATTTCCATACTGGTGGCATATTCTCCGACAAAGGTCCTGTAGATCTTGATACCCTTACTGTCAAGTATCCCACTCACGTTTCCTGACAGGATGTAAAGCTCCTCAAGGCTTGTGGAACCAAGTCCGTTTATAAGGATCGCCACCTCTTCACCGGAGGATACCGGCATATCGTCAAGTATCTCCTTAACAGCCTCTTCCGCCAGTTCCTTAGCGGTCTTTACAGGTCCGTTCCATACTCCAGGCTCTCCGTGGATACCCATTCCGAAAGCCATCTCATTTTCTTCAAGAGTGAAATTGGAATGACCGATCTCCGGGATTATGCAGGGAGTAAGCGCAAAGCCCACCGTCCTTGTATTATCCTTTGCCTTCTTTGCGGCATTAAGAACCTCATCAAGGCTTCCCATTTCGGCTGCCTTTGCACCGGCACATTTGTACATAAAGAAGATGCCTGCAACTCCCCTTCTCAAAGCGGGATCCTTATTTGAGATCACATCGTCGGCGCCGACTATGCTCTTTACCTCGATATCATCCATCTCAAGCATTTCAGCTGCCATATCAAAGTTCATTATATCGCCGGTGTAATTCCCGTAGAGATAAAGGATACCTGCGCCTGCCTCAACCTCCTTTGATACATTGTATATCTGCTCGGATGACGGAGACTGGAACACTCCGCCGACACCGCAGCCATCCAGAAGGTTTTCACCAACATACCCTAGAAATAGGGGAAGGTGTCCTGTTCCGCCTCCTGTGATAATAGCAACCTTGCCATCCTTCTTCTTTGCGGTGCAATAGCAGCGGAGATCGTCATTTACGTACTTTACCTGATCCCCATGTGCCCTGTATATGCCCTTCAGCATATCGTCTGTATAGTCTTCTGGTGCGTTTATTATCTTTTTCATAAGCATCCTTTCTGAATTATGATGCAGGCATAGAAGGCATGCTCCGTTGTTGATACAACAGCATATGCGTCTTTGGCTGCATCATAAAACTTAAACCTGTCCATGTACTGTACCGCGTCCTTTCCGCGTTTATCATATTTCGAAACTATATCCGTAAATTCCTGCCACACCGGGCATTCGAGATCCTTATGCATCTCCATCTTGTCCATTATTGTCACGGGCTTTTCCACAAAATCATCCAGCGGAAAGAGCTTAAGGATCGCATCCAGAAGCTCCGTTGCCTTGTGTCCGTCACAGCGGATATTGATGTGCCCCTTTTCCTCTGCAACCGCTGCAGCCGGGAAATTGGCGTCACCTATCACAAGCGTATCCCCATGACCCATTTTGTGCAGGATCTTCAGAAGATCCGGTGAAATGATATCCGGAATCCCTTTTAACATACCTTCATCCTCCTTTATTTCTCTTCCAGCTTTTCCTTAAACTTCCTGCAGTTCTCCGTAAGCCCTCCGGGAGATGTGAAGAGGCTGCCGCCGATAAGAAGAGAAACATCATTCCCGTAGAAGCGTCTCATCTCATCAATACGTTCAACCTTCATGCCGCCCGCAGGTGAAACTGCCATAGGCTTAATGACACCCAGATCCTCAAGAGCCATTTCCTGTATCCCGTGGCACTGCTCCTCACTGAAGGAGAAACGTCCGCCGAAATTCGGGAATACCATAATATCCGCACCTGCATATCTCGGAAGCTGTCCGATAAGGCACTCCACGTCTATGCCGCCTCTGCCCCGGTCGATATAGCAGCCGATAAAGGCAGGATGCCCCACAACCACAAGGTCAGTATGCCTTGACGCATAGTAGAGCATATCAAAGCCCACAAGCCCCGGTGCAAACATCACGCCCCCGGCACCGTACTCCTCAGCCACGCTTATCCTGTCAAGCATAGAGGAAAAAGCTCCGGAAAGATTCGGCACATAGACCGTATGTCCCTTTGTCTCCTCATTTGCTTTCCTTACGGCAGCGGACACCTTTTTAACCCTGTCCCTGTACTCCGCAAAGCTCTGGTTCATAAGACCGTGATCGTCCTTAATAAGGTCGATCCCGCCTAGCGCACACCTGTATGCTTCCTCTGCAAGGGCTTCGGATGGGAGCCCCAGGGGTTTAAGTGCGGTAAAGGAAAGGGGACGGTCTCTGGCATCAAGAAGCTCCCTTAAGCCCGGAAGACCCCTTCTCGGTCCCGGGAATACTTCCTTCATCTTTTCGGAAATATCCACTCTCTCCACGGTAATATCCGGAAGTATGCTTGAATTACCGAATACCGCGTTTATGAACTGGGGGAAGTCCTCCCCCACGTTCTCTGACGCATAGCTTAAGACCGCTCTGAAGGCACCGTTTCCGGCATCCTTGAATTCTTCTATTTTTCCGATCACATCACTCTGGATGGTCTCACACTCTATGTGCTCAGCGGGAAACTCCACCGACTGCTCCACACACATAGTCTTTGCCATTTCGAGTGCTTCCTTCTCATTGGCTCTTATCCTGTATGTGACCGTAAACCTGTCACCGGAGATCTGTGACTTTAATACAGCGTCATCATAATACTTGAATTTCAATTGACCGACCTCCGTTTACAGTGCTTCCGCCTTGGCATCGGAATGAAGTGCGGGGATGAACACCTCTCCGAGATCATCCTCGCTGTACTTTATCTTCTTGCCAACAGCCTTTTCAACAGTCGCAAGGAGTGCGGGAGCATCTATTCCGTATTCCTTCATAAGGTAGGGTCTGCTTGCCCCGTGAAGGAAGCTGTCGTTGATACCTATGCGGTAGAGCTTCTTCCCGATGCCCTCCTCTGCCATGCACTCCGCTACGCAGGAGCCCAGGCCTCCGATTATGGAATGGTTCTCCATCGTGATGACTCCGTACTTACTGTTCTTTATATCCTTCATAAGCTCGGGATAATCGAAGGGCTTCAGCGTGGAGATATGGTAGACCGAAGCCTCTATTCCGCTCTTCTTAAGGATCTTTGTGGTGCGGAGGACCTCCTCCGTGCAGATCCCGGCGGATACGATAACAAGATCCTTTCCGGATGAAAGCTTTCTCGCCTTCTTAAATTCCATAGGTGTATCAAAGATACGGGGAAGCTCACCGCGGAGCATCCTTACATACACGGGACCCGGGATCTTGTAAGCCACATCCAGCACATTTTCAACCTCGGTGGCGTCTCCCACCTCCAGCACCGTCATATTGGGGAGTGAGCGCATTATCGCCGTATCCTCGATGGCCTGGTGGGTCGCGCCGCCGGGTGTGGTCACTCCGGGAAGGAAGCCGATCATCTTCACAGGAAGATTCGGGTAAGCAACACTCATAGCTATCTGGTCAAGAGCTCTCCTGTATATAAATACCGCAAAGGTATGAACATAGGGGACGAAGCCCTCCCTTGCAAGACCGCCCGCAAAGCCAAGCATATTCTGCTCTGCTATTCCCATTGAAAAGAAGCGGTCGGGATAGGTGTCACGGAAGGCGTCAGCCTCGCAGGAGCTGGTAAGATCTGCTGAAAGCACCAGAACATCGGGCTTTTTCTTTGCCCATTTAACAAGATTTTTTGCGTGAACTCTCTTTAATATTTCCATAGCATCAGCCCTCCTTCACCATTTTGTCGTAGATCTTCCTGTACGCTTCCCTCTGCTTGGGATCAGTAAACCTGATATAGTGGAATTTGGGAGCGCGCTCCTTTAAGAAGGACAATCCATGGTAGGGTGACGTATCAAGTATCACTGCCAGAGGCTTTCCTCTGTGTGGAGTATTGAGGGCTTCGGCAAGAAGCAGCGGCTTATGTCCCTTTATGCGGACACACTCGCAGCCGAAGGACCTGAATCTCTCGTCAAAGGGCTCTATGTTCATAACAGGCTTCATAAGTCCGTCACACTGGCAGCCGTTCCTGTCAACTATCAATATCATATTGTCAAGGTGATGGAAGGAGGATGCCTGCAATGCTTCCCAGAATTCTCCGGACTGGCACTCACCGTCCGAAAGGAAGGTAAATACCTTTCCCTTCTTTCCCTTAAGCTTCATACCCATAGCGATTCCCGCTGCCTGTGATATGCCCTGTCCAAGGGATCCTGTGGTAACCTCCATTCCGGGAGAATGCTCGGCGCCTATCATCTCAACGCTTCCGCCGTCCTTATTGTATGCGTCCATTCCGGCTTCATCCATCCGGCCTGTCTCTATAAGAGTCGCATAGACCACAAGGGCGTACTGCGCAGGAGACATGATGAAGCGGTCATAGCCCTCTTTCCCGTCGGAATTAAACTTTATACCGGTGTGTATCGGATTTCCGGGTCCCGGTACACCCTGCCAGGGATCCGGCATAAGGGGTGTCTTTATCTTCGGAAGCTTCATAAGTCCGTGATACATTGCGGCAAATATTTCCGAAGCGGAACAGGCCTGGCTCAGATAGCCGCCGTTCTGCTCAACGGTGAAACGGAAGACTCTCATACGGATGCCGTCAGCTATGGAAAGTACTTCCTTTTCCCATTTCTTATCGAATTTATACATCTTTTGATAAATCTCCTTTCAGCAGTCAGATGCCAAGCTCTTCAAAGGCCTTGTCAAAGGGAGCCGTAGCGATTCCCTTCTCGGTGATGATACCTGTGATAAGTCCATGCTCCGCAAAGTCAAAGGCGGGATTAAATGCGTCTATTCCCTCGGGTGCCATCCTCTCCTTATACCACATGGTCGTAACCTCCTCAGGATCCCTCATCTCGATAGGGATATCATTTCCTGTAGCGGTGTTAAGATCAATGGTTGAAGAAGGAGCGCAGATATAGAAGGGAATACCGTAGTGCTTTGCAAGAATGGCAACACCGCTGGTTCCTATCTTATTTGCGGAATCACCGTTTTTCGCAACGCGGTCGCAGCCCACAAATACTATGTCAATCTTGCCCTGCTTCATAAGCATGGAAGCCATATTGTCGCACTGCAGAGTTGTGTTTATACCTGCGTTATAGAGCTCGAATGCGGTAAGGCGCGCACCCTGCAGAAGGGGTCTTGTCTCATCACAGTATACATGCATATCCGATCCTGCCCATCCGTGCTCCAAAGCCGTATACATAGGCGCGGTAGCGGTACCGTACTTTGCAGTGGCTATGGTTCCCGCGTTGCAGTGTGTAAGTATGCCTATCTCCTTACCCTCTTTCTTCAGATCCTTCAAAAGTCCGAAGCCAAGCTCTCCGATATTGCGGCTTATTGCAACATCCTCATCCCTTATCTTCTGAGCCTCGGTAAAAAGTGTCTCCTTTATGCTGCCAATGCTCTGATCCTTTACCGAAAGAGCCTTGTCATCCATCCGGTTCAGAGCCCAGAAAAGATTGACGGCCGTGGGACGGGAGGATGCGAGATAATCCTTGATCTCCTTAAATTCCTTATAGAAGCTGTCAAAATCCGAAGCATCTATCCTGTTTGCAAGCACCGCAAGTCCGTAGGCTGCGCTGACACCGATAGCCGGAGCTCCTCTTACCTTAAGCTTCTTTATTGCATCCCAGAGCTCTTCCTTGGTGTGGAGGTTTATCCTCTTTATCGTACCCGGAAGCAGGGTCTGGTCAAGAATGTCGACGCTCTGTCTGTCATCCGGTAGCTTAACGCTTATAACCTTGTCAAAAAATTCATCTATTGAAGCCATCTGTATTTTCCCTCCTTTTTTCTGTCAAACAGTCTTCCGGGCTTCCTCCGTGGCTCTTACAACCGCTTCCCTGAAGTCCTTGCCTGTGCGGTATTTTTCCTGATTCAGGATGTAATCCTTACCTGCAAAGATATTTACTCTCTCGGCAAGAAGCCTCTTCTTTTCATCGGTAATGCTGATAACGTCAGCCACATTGGCCATACCCACGGTCCTTCTGTGAAGCTCTGTTCCCGCATATCCGGCGGTGTCATTAAGTATGGAATCGAGATACCATTCCTTGAAGCCCTTTACCTTTGCCATAGGCTCGGTTACCGCCTCATCATATTTTTTCTTAAACTTCTCTATAAAGAGATCCATACTCTGCTCTATAACGTCGAGACACCAGTCGCAGAAGGGCTTATCATCCGTTGAAAGTCCGTTAACGTATGCGAAGATCATATTTGCCACAAGATTTCCGATATCATAGCCCATGGGGGCAAATGTTCCGAATTCACAGTCAAAGATCTTCGTGGAGTCCTCTTTTACAAAGATGGAACCGGTATGAAGATCGCCGTGAAGAAGAGCCTGTGCGTTGGTCATAAAATTGAACTTAAGCTTACTGACCGCAAGATGCAGCTTCTCATCACCGTAGAGCTCCTTTTCTATAAAGGCACGGTTCGGCTCATAGATATTGTTTCTGTCCGCACCTAAGTAGGGTTCCATTAAAACCAGCTTTTCCGTAATGTCATCAAGATCCGGAGTGATGAACTTCCGTGTAAGCTCCTTCTTTTCCCTGTGATCCATTACTACATCACTTGAAAGAAGCAGCGTATTTACCATAAAGGTAGAGATATCGTCAGCGAACTTCGGATAGGTCTTATGCTGCAGCATTGCCTCACGCATAACAAGATAATCGCTGCAGTCCTCCATTCCGCAGGCATACATTGTGGTGTCAAAGAAATAGATATGGGGAACCATTCCCGGAGCCCACTTTTCTTCAAGCTGCAGTATCTCCGACTCCTGACGGTTGCGGTCGAGGGTAGCCGTCATATCCGCATCTATACGGAGATTGCTTCCTGCCTGCTTGATATAGAGGGTATGTCCCTTCTTATCCGTTACCCTGCAGACATGGTTTAAGTTTCCGTGTGAACCGGGGATCTTTGCTTCCATTGTAGCTTCGTCCCAGTCGATCTGATCCTTTGTTTTAAGAAGAGTGTACTCTATCACGACCTTCTCCGTGGTCTCGGGATCGTCCTCATTGATCATTAAAAAATATTTGCTGAAGTCTGACATTATTTAATCATTTCCTTTCTGTATGAATTTTACAGGATAAACTCCTTATTTGGGGCTTCAAGCCCTTTCTTACTGCTCCTTCACGCTTGCGTATGCCGCGATAAGAGCCAGGGCAAGGACCGCACCCTTAACGGCGGGCAGCACGTAATACGGAACCGCACAGATCGTAAGGCCGTTCTCCAAAGTGGATACAAGCATTGCTCCTACAAGGGTTCCGAGGGCATTGGGCTTTTCTGCTCCTCCCACGGATCTTCCTACGAATACCGCCGCCAGAGACTGCATCAGATAGTTGTCGCAGCACATAACCTGTGCCGAGCTCCCTCTTGATGAGACCATGATGCCGCCTATTGCGATGAATACCGCCGTGATCATTCCGGCAATATAACGGTACTTCTTTACGTCAATACCGGAAAGCTTTGCAGCCTGCTTATTTCCGCCCATAGCGTAAAGGAAACGTCCGTGCTTTGTGAAATCAAGGATGACCCAGGCAATGAATACGCAGGCCAGCATGATTATGATGATATACGGAGCTCTTCCTATAGCTGAGAAGGCGTCTGAAAGCTGGGTACGGGCAGGCTCTGCTCCCCATGATGACTTCATACCGGTTGATACCGCACCACCGCCGATATACCACTGGCCGAGACCCTGATGAACAAACATCAGCGCGCAGGTCGCCAGCATATCCGGAACCTTGCAGATAAGGATCAAAAACATGGTGAGCTGGTACATGATAAGTGTCACCACAATGCTTATCAGGATGGAAACCGCAAGGTTGCACCCAAACCACAGGTATGAAGAAACAAAGGCATAGGCGGAGCAGCTTGCCAGCGTACAAGCCGACATATCAAAGCCGTCCGGCGCCATGGTAACCGTGGCTGCTATTCCGAAAACCGTAGTGATGGACATGGCGAGCAGTATGTTTACCATATTGATGCCCGATAGGAACAGTGAACCCTTGAACAGTGTGAAGAATATGAAACACAGTACCAGGGTGATTACAGCCGCCCAGTTCAGTAGGAATCTGGCGGTGTTGTTGTTTTTTGCTGATTCTTGCATTTGATACTTTTCCTCCTTCGTTCAGGCACCGGCTTTTGCTTCGGCTCTGGTACCTACAGAATAATTCATTATCTCATCCTCATTGGTATCCTTTGTAACAAGCTCCGCCATTATCTCTCCTCCGAACATCACATAGATCCTGTCCGTAATGGATAAGAGCTCGCTGTTTTCACAGGACGCGTATATTACACCGTTTCCTTCCCGTGCGATATTATTGATAAGATGGAAAATATCCTGTTTTGCTCCTACATCTACTCCCTTTGTAGGCTCATCAAAAATATATATGTCACAATCCGCTGCCAGCCACTTTCCCACGGCCACCTTCTGCTGGTTTCCGCCGGAAAGATTCCGTACATGCTGCTTTATGGAAGGCGTCTTTATACCAAGATCCTGCACAAAGCGGTTTGCGTTCTCGTTCACCTTTCCCGTCTGCACGAAGCTCATCATGCAGAATTTGTCAAGGCAGGCTGCGGAAAGATTGAAGGCCACCGTCTCCTGGACAAGCACTCCCTCCTTTCGTCTTTCCTCGGGAACAAGGGCAAGCCTGTTCTTCACGGCCTGGGCGGGATTGTTTATCTTCAATTCCTTTCCATCCAGAATAATGCTTCCGCCGGTCTTTTTGTAGCTTCCGAAGATGGTCTTGCAGAGCTCTGACTTTCCGGCTCCCACAAGTCCGGCAATACCGACTATTTCTCCTCTCTTTACGTAGAAGGATACATTATTCACCTTTCCGTAAGCTCCCGACAGGTTCCTGACCTCGAAGAATTTCTCGCCGATCTTCACCTCTTCCTTGGGGAAATTCTCCTCAAAGGAGCGGCCCAGCATCTTCTCAACTATCTCCTTTGTTGTGGTCTCAGGGGTCACCGGGGCATTATGCACTATCTCACCGTTCCTCATAACGGTATAGCTGTCACAGATCTGCAGCACCTCATGGAGCCTGTGGGAGATAAACATCACTGCGATATTCTCGCTTTCCCTTAAGCTCTTTACCACCCTGAAGAGCTCCTCGGTCTCCGTGTCCGAAAGGGGTGCGGTAGGCTCATCTAGGATCAGGAAATTACATTCCGCCTGTATCGCCCTTGCGATGAGTACCATCTGCTTCTCAGCCAGTGTAAGGTTCTGCACCAGGGAACGGACGTTGATATTGGTGACATTCAGTCTCTTAAGTGCCTCCGCCGCAGCCTTTCTGACGGCACCCCAATTCATGAACGAGCTTTTCTGGTTCATAACGATATCATTCAGCATGATATTCTCAGCAACCGAAAGAGAGGGCACAAGAGCGGTATCAACCTCCTGATACACTATCTGTATCCCGTGTTTTTTTGCGAAATTCGGAGTCCTTATCTCGATCGGTTCCCCGTTCAGGAAAACCTGACCCGTATAGCCCGGATTTGACCCCGCGAAAACATTCATGAGAGTGGATTTGCCGGCGCCGTTAGCTCCGACGATGGCATGTATCTCCCCCGTGGATATCTCAAAATTCACCTTATTCAAGGCCTTTACTCCGGGATACTCCATAGAAACATCTTTTGTACTTAGAGTTATCTTTTCCATTTAAGTAACCTGATATACCGAACCATCCGACCGGTATATTCCTTTCTAAAGTAAAGGGCACCGGAGCTTCCTCCGATGCCCTCCTTAAAAAATCCTTATGATGTCAAGCAGAACAAAATTTACATCTTACTTGTGGATAAGATCCTTGGGCATCCAGTCTGCCTCAGAGAGGTAATCAAGATTTCCGTAGGTATCTCCTGCGATATCTCCAAGATTTTCAACAGAAGAATCGCTCTTCAGATCCTTTGCAAGGATGGGTGATCCGGGAATCTCTACATAGTCAACACCGGTCTTTCCGCTTGCGGGATCATAGATCTTGTCATACTCTCCTGCCATCTCGAGGAAGAGGATACGCATACCGATCTCACCGTTAAGTGTCCAGTCGGTTGTTCCTGCTGCAGTCCAGATCTCGGGATTGGTCTGCATGTTTGTGATGTCAACGGGATCGATGTCAACGGATGCCATAGGAAGTGCATTGTCTCCGCTGAAGTTTGCGTTCTCGGTTATTGCCTTGTAAACGCCCTGGCCGTAGAGGTCATAGTAAACAACTACGCCGTCAACGTCTTCACGCTTAATACTCTGCAGATATGCAGCAAATACGGTGTTTGCGGAATCCATTGTATCCTGTAACGGCTGAACCTCTCCTACAGTCTTGATCTTTCCTGCGTCCTCATAAGCCTTCCAGCCCACTTCACGACGATCGAAGGGTGAATTGTAGTTGGGTCCTCTCCAAACCTTGATAAGACGAACGCCTTCACCGTACTTCTCGATCATTGAATCAAGAAGGACTGTTACAAGGCTGTCATCCTGCTGGAAGAACTGGGTAACTCCGTCGATCTTCTGATAATCACCGTCCGTATAGAACTGGGTATCGAAGGTAACGATCTTCATATCGGGATACTGCTCGGTGATTTCCTTAAGGAATACATAGGAGCCGTCCTGGTTGCCGTGGCTAACGAGAAGTCCGTCATAGCCTGCGGATGCACAGGTACGGATGGTATCCTGCCACTTGTTGAAATCTCCGTCACAGAAGAAGAAATCAAACTGTACTCCCATAGCGTCGCAGAGATTTGCACAGGAATCTTTCCACATCTGGAAGATCGTAGCGGAAGGAAGAAGCATTACATAAGCAACTTTCTTTCCGGCAACAGGGTTTGAAGCTGCTGCATCGGCTGCAGGTGCTTCCTCTGCTGCGGGCGCAGGCTCTTCAGCCTTGGTATCTGCAGCAGGCTCAGCAGCGGGAGCTGCTTCCTCAGCTGCGGGCGCCTCTGCCGCAGGAGCAGCGTCGGGTGCGGGTGCTGCTGCCTGAGAGCCGCAGGCACACATTCCGACTGCCATTGACAATGTCAATAAAACTGCCAAAACTTTTTTCATAATACTTTTCTCCTTTTTAGTATTTTGGCCGTGCCCTTCACGACCACAAAATGTATTATACATACATTTATACAAAAAAGCAACGTAATAATTGACAGTTTTAGGTACTTTTTTCTGTGACATTTTCTGATATAGAAATAGTGTTGATAAAAATTACCAACAAAATATGGGGTCAATCTTAGGGAGGTTTGTACAAAAATGAGAGACGCAATAACAAAGGCGATTGATTATTACATTTATAAAATACTCCATGTCAAAGCCCATAACCGCATCCGCCGTCATGATCCTTATAGAGCGGGGTCTTCTTGACAGATGCGATCCGGTCTCTGACTACATCGCCTCCTTTAAGGCGCTTATTTCTCCTTCTTCCGGGCGCTGCTCCTGTATGATGCAAAAATCCGGGAGAAGGAGGCCTTGTCCCAGCTGTCCCTTAATAAGCCTCCATCCAGGGCATTATCCAGCATTTTCTTATGCATTTCAAGCTCCTTTATTGCATCAAGAGCTATCCGGTGTCGCTCTTCCTTCGGCTTTTTACCCCTCATGTAAAGCACTGCATTTTCGTATGCCTGTGACAGATATTCTTTGATCCGTCCTATTCCGGCCCTGTCCACGCCTTCGTATGCAAATCTTTCAGCCACCATATAGTAGGTATTGAAATTATTTACAAACTGCCTGAAGTGCGGGTCACTTCCTTTTTTCACGGCCTTAAGCCTGTCTGAAATGCTCTCAATGCCTGCAAAGCCATAGGTATCGGCATTATACATTTCCCTGTAGGCTCTGCTTGCCTTTACTGCGGTATGAAGCGGTATGCTTCCCCTTAGGTTCTGCTCACTCCGGATACAGCTCTTTTTATAATCCTGCTTCTGTCGAAGAATGCTCTTATCTTCCGTAACAATGTCAACAGGAAGGTGCTTTGGTATGTACGTAAGCTCTCCCTTAACAACCTTAGGGCAGAGTAAAATAAGCGGCGCCTTCATTTTGCCCGCGATCAGGGCAGCATAGTTTTTCAGTACCGCAGGATCATCTCCACTGTAATTATAGTTCTCTTTTACGTAATCATTTAACGGCTGATTGCCTATATAGATGAGCTCCACCGCACTCTTCAGCCCCATTACCTTATAGAAGTCCGCATCACCGGGATCTCCCATTCCGAAGTTCTCGATACTGTTAATAAAATCTGCGGCAGCCGCCTTGAAGCCCTTGGAGAAGGATCCCTTCATACCCTTTGCCTTTGCAGCCTCCTTATAAAATGCTTCGGAAACCTTTATGCCGGGTTCATTTATCCTCTCCCTGACCTCCTCCTGACTTTCCTTCTTGAGTCTTTCCAGCAATTCTTCTTTGGTTTCAATGTTCACGCTCCCGTCATCTATCTCGTATTCGTTGAGCATCCGGTCCCTTTCAATTGTCTGAACAAGCTTTGCATCCTCCATACCGCCGATGGTCTTAAATTCTTCCAGCCCTTCGATTTCGGTTTCAAATTCAAGGTCGTGCTCGAGATCTGACATTCCATCCAGGGCATCTCCCCAGTCTCCGCTTTCGGGAGCCTTACCTTCTTCCTTCTTCTCCTCCCGGATCTCATTTACCTTCTTTTCTTCCCTGATCTCACTTTCAGCTTCTTCCTTGATCTCATTTGCCGGCTTTTCCTCCCGGATCTCATTTACCGGCTTTTCTTCCCTGATCTCATTTGCCGGCTGATCCGGCTCCTTAGACTTCAGAGGCGACTCCTTTAAGGGGAGGTATGCGGATCTCAGGACAGAGAGCTCCTTATCTTCATTACTTACGGAAATTCCTTCCACCCACATGGGATTCCTCGCGTTTTCCTCCGTGTTCTGTTTTAAGCCGTAGCCCTCTTCGTCACTGTATTTAAGGTTCGGCTGTTCGGCCATCTCCTCTTCGGGAGTTCTGAGCTTTGAGAGCCAGGTGATCTCAATAAGATTTCCGTTGTCATGCCTCGATAAAACCTCATCGATAGTCTTCACCTCTTCCTTAAGTCCCGAGGATTCGAGAAGTGTGATATTCTCCCCGTCAATCTTTGTAATAGTCTTGAAATGAGCCTCATGACCGTTAAGTATTGCTACTGGATTACCTGTAGAAAGTATGGCGTTCACTTCATCAAGGAAGAGCTTTTTCTGCTTATTAAAGAGTATCCTGTCTTCCTTCTTTTCGTCTTCTGTCTTTTCAACAGTCCCCATCTGCTTTTTCAGGGCAGGAAGATTAATGGCAAGGCGTCTTACAGCCATATCCCTTGATCTCTTCAGGAAGAAGTCAGCTGTCTCATAGATACTTCCAACCTCCTCCTTACCTTCTCCCATGTAATCTCTTCTGTCTTTTATAAAGAAGTCATAGTCATCCTTTGTTATACCGAGGCCCATTTTTTCCACTTCCTCATAAGACTTAAGCTCATTATCCTTTGGCGAGAATTTTCTCATATCGTACTGGCTTACCGATCCCGCCTCACCCTTCTTTACGCCCATAAAGGCATTAAACAAGGTGGCTCCGGCAACGCACCAGCAGTTATGGATAGCCTGCTGGTCATAGTCATTTACTGTGAGATTTACACTTACCTTGTAATCGGGAAGTGCGGGAAGCTCTTCCTCCTGCTTTTCTTCCTGCTTCTCTTGTTTTACGGATTCCGTCTTTTCTTCTGTCTTTTCTGTTTTTACGGATTCCGTCTTTTCTTCTTTCTTTTCTTCTTTCTTTTCTTCTTTCTTTTCTTCTTTCTTTTCTTCCTTCGTTTTCTCCGCAGCTGCTTCTTTTTTTGAAAGCTCTGCACTTAGAAGATCATCAGCTTTTTTCTTTGCTAAATACTCTTCCCCGGCTCTCTCATCCTCCACGGCTTTTTTGTCATACTCCCTGTGAAGGAAAGTCGCTTTACCATTCTCTTCAAAGAAGAGCTGATCCTCATCGCTAAGCTTCCCATCGCTGTTTCCCAGTACGTGATCCCTGATCCTCGTCGCAATATCAAGTTCCTTTTTCGCTTCCTCCACCTCGAGTGCAAGCTTCGCCTTCAGCTCGGGAATCCTTTCAAGCATCTGTTTCTTTTTACTGCTCTCCGGAATGCTGTTGATATCATCCTTCAGGAATTCAAGCTTTGATTTTATCCTTTTATATTTTCCCTTTCTGTCCATATAAAGCGCGGAAGCCCTACGTACCTCATCCGGCTTTTCCTTGAATTTGTCCTCATATTTCTGAAGCTCTTTCTGACAATCCGGAAGACCGGCTAAAAAGAACTCATTTTGCTCCATAACCTTCCTGATATGATCCCTGAAATATTCTTTCTTTTCCTCATCGGTATTTAATTTTTTTGGGGACGTTATTTCCTTCCCACTTCTCTCGATCCCATATGTATTTATGTATGTATTGAAGTAGGTGACAAATAATGAAACCATCTCATTATTGCTATAGTTCCGGCGGAAAGCATCCCTTTCCTCTTCCGTAAAAGCATCACTCTCAAAGAAATCCGGATACTCCACATAGAAATTTTCGAACCCGAAAAGGAGCTGTATATCATCATACACTTCAAGGAAATGCTCATGTAAGTAGTCCTTACTGAACATCTCGGGAGTTATCTTTATTTGGGCTATCTTCTTTCCTACCCGGTAGAGCATGGAATTAATCCCCATCTCATTTCCGGACATAAAAGCCTCGAAATCCTTATCATTAAGCTGCTTATTCCTAAGCGCTTCTTCACTGTAGGTACCGTTTGCGTCTTTTTTGACCGGGCGCATCAGGATCCTGAAGCATCTTAGATCCGCGCCTTGCACCTTTGTACCGAACCTGGTCTTCCATCTATCCGCCTGTTCCCCGGAGAACATAGCATCATAATTTTCCGCATCCTTCTTTATCTTGAGCCTTACCCTGCCTTCTTTCTCTCCGAAATCATCATTAAAGATCTTCGCCATTTTGGTCTCATCCTGAAGGCTCTTATTCATTCCGTTCTTTATCTTTTGAACCTCTTTCCTGTAATCACCGGGGATATCATTTCCGACAATATCTCCTGACATCTTCCCGCTGAAAATACGGTCGATCATTATACTGAGCTGTTGGAATATCGTTGCATCAACCTGTCCGCTTCCCCCTCTCTGTTTCATTGCCTTCTTTACGTAACCCAGACTTTTCTCTGAATATTTATTTGCAAGGGCATCAATATCACCGTTTCCTTCCTCGTCCCTCTTGAATACGTTTGTATTAGCATCCTCAATCTTTTCGAAAGGAGTATCTCCCTTGAGAATAACCGTTAACGGTTCTTTCTGCTGGAGCTCATTTTCCTCTATCTCCGCGAAGATATTCTGCGCAACTACACCGAAGGCTTTTAGTTGCGCATACTCATCATCGGTCAATGTAACATTCCAGTTTCTGAGCTTATCCAAGAAATCCTTCATATCCATTCCGATATGCAGAAGTACCTTATTATGCCAGTGTTCCGGACTGTTGATATCCGTTTTATCACTGAATCTCATAGAGGAAAGCTTTTCAGGAGTAATGGATAAAAGCTCCTTTAACAAAGGCTTCAGCCCCTTTTCCCTAAGCTCTTCCCTTACCTCATATGGCATATCTGTTCCCGGATGGAACCTGCAGATAAGTATTGTATAATCAAGATTCTTAAAAGTATTAAAGGGATCGAAAAAGTAATCCTTGGTTCTGTCCTCGTTTTTTTCAAGCTGGTACTTCTTTGCAAGCACCTCCGAACCTTTCATGGCGTCACTCAGATTTTTTTCCGCTTTTTCATTAAGAGTATTGATATTCTCCCTCTTTTTCCTGGCCTCGTTAAACTTAGATTTTATGATGAGATCATGGATCTCTTCCGCAGATTTCTTTTTATAGACCGGAACATCTTTTAGTTTTTGCTGAAGTTCACGGATCTCCTGCGTTATTGCCGCCTCTCCCTCTTTATAATCCGCAACCACGAAGCCTTCTGCTTCCCTTGTTTCAACCCCTCTCTTCCTGGCTTCCTTCTGCTTTTCAATGAGAGCTCTTTCTATCTTAAGCTTTTCATTCAATATAAGTCCTTCCTCAAGGACATCAACAGAATCCCTGAAGGCTATCAGATCGCCAAAATCCTCGTTCCCTTCCTTTAAGAGGAAATTCAGGGTGCGCTTAGTGACCCTCTCCCTCTTCCCGAGGCAGTAGTCGATAAACTCCCTGTAATGCTCGGCATGCCTGGAAACCAGACGGATCCTTTTATTATTGGTATTTATCTTCCTCGCTGCTTCCCGTCTCTTTTCCTTATCCAGTTCTTTATTCTCAAATACCCTGATAAGCTCTTTCTGTTCACTTATCATTTTCTCCCGGAGTAATAGTGCCTTTTTCATCTCTGCAAGGGATTTTTCCATCTCCGGTCCGCAGGCTTCTTTTGCCTTTACATTTTCATTGATCTCATTCTCGATCCCCTCTGCCTCCGCATTTGCAGAAAAAGTCCCACTGTTTGCAAAGGTCCTCGCTATATCAACCTCGGAATTTTTTAATGCATTTCTTAGAAACCCATAGAGCCTGGTATGATAATTGTCCTTAAGCTCTTCCCTGTCTCTGTGGCGTATGGCCCTGACCGGATCCTCCTTTCTTAAGGAAGGCTTTGTTTCCCCGCGTTTTTCCTGTATTTCAATACCATGAAGATATAGATGGTCCTTAAGGAGACCTTCCATCTCTTTTCCGATCTTTTCACGCGTTTCCAGTATGGCCCGTTTTTCTGCAGGCAGTGAAGAATAGAACTTCGGGAATTTTTCTCTAATTTCGCTCACATTCTGTAATTCCCTCGCAATATCCATCATAGCCGGCATATGCTGGGAGAGATAATCGTCCGTGAACATCTCGGGAGTTAATTCGTCATTCGTGAGCTTACTTACCCATTCCAAAAGCTCCGGATCCTCAACTGAATCCTTTGCCCTCTCGCTGACCTTAGTGGTTTTACTGAGATCGCTATAGTACTTTGTCATGGATGAAAGCTCCCTTACCGTACAGACATCCGCATTCCTGAATTTGCTCTTTGCCTTTTTTACGGCATCATTCTCTGTGGAACCCCACTTTTTATCCTTCTTTGCGGTTGCAAGCTTCTGTGTAAAAAAGGGTTTTGTATTTTTTTCTACCACACCCCATTCACCTTCCACCTTATCCCTTACCCTGACGCTTAAGACCTCATTTTTGGACTTGGAGTTCTCCATTATCCTTTCATAGTAGGAAGCTTCCTCATCGGTATAAAAGGAAGACAGTCTGTCCTTTTTTTCCTGTTTTTTCAAGTTGTCCGGACTCTGTTCATCTCCGGTGGAGGTACTGATATCCTGCTGCTTAAAAGCACCGGTATTCATTTCGTTGATGCTCTTCCCGCCTTCGGTTTTCTGTTCATTTATCAGGTTTCCCATATCATTCTCCTTTTTCTTTCGGCTTCGTAACTATTAAGCCCGTTCCGGTTTTTTAGTTACACGGCGCCTGTCTATGCAAATTCAGCGTATAAGTCTTTATACGTTCTTCTTCCGAAAATGTTACAAAAACTTAATAAAGCTTCTTGAGACCGGCACGGTTTCTTCGAAAAAGAAATCGATCACCTTTTTTGAAAGGGGACTAAGCGCCAGCATTGCAACCCTGTCGCCCGAGTAGTACTTACCCTTTATTGTCTCCACCATACAGTTGATCATATATATTGTTTCCCTTGGATCATCCGCCGAGGAATAAAGCGCAGCTATCTTCAGCATCTCATCATCTACGTTCTCCACGACCACATAGGCGCTTATCTTTCCGTCCTCTATTATGCAGAAGCTGGATTCTGTATCTGTTTTTTCTGATAAAAGCCCTCCCTCCGGGATAGGATTCCCTTCGGAGACACTCTTTGCCGCGGCGGCTTTCAAAAGCTTTTCATCGGTATCGGAGAAGCTTCTGATCTCGGCCTTTTCCGGTTTCTTCGCGCTTGCAGTCCGGAGATCTCTTATCGAACCTAGATAATACATAGGATAGTCGATATCCTCTTCTTCAAAATACATAGCCCGTAAGAATCCCGGAAGGGTCTCATTATCCTTATTCTCTATATTAAATTCCACTCTGACGGCGACATCTCCTTCCTCGAAAATACCGTCAAGGCATTCTATAAGCGCCCTTCCTGCCCCGAGCCGCCTTTTTCCCGGGTCTACGAAAAGAGAATCTATCATAAATACATCCTGGTCCATTGCACCCGCAAGCACTCCCATCACACCGTCCTTATCCACTGCGGCAAGAACGGTTATGGGAAGAGACGCCTTCAAAGCATTTAATGCATCCTTTCCGATAAACGGCGAAACTATGTCAGCCTGTTCCTTTCCTGCAGCCAGGATCCTTATATCACTCATTTTCACTGTTCCCCTTTCTTATTACCTGCAAAGCATTTATATCAACTCAAATTTTTCAAACTGAAAGGCGCCGCTTCGAAAGCCTTATAATACCGCCGTGGTTATTGGCGCCGTAAAAGGCAGGCATATCCTTATCCTTATACGAACCGATCCTGATATCGGTATTACTTACTATCACACCGCGATACTTAAAATCCTTCATAGGTGAAGCACTCGTGGCATAACAGAGCTTATGACATGATGTCGGGGTCAAAACCCGATATCCGGAGCGTTCCAACGGGGGCACTGATATCATAATAATGATTCGGATGCCAAAAGTCACATTTTGATTAAATACGGATTGTTCCGTGCTACGCACTCCCACAATCCTACCCCACACTCGCATTTCGCGGGGCCCCTTCCCCACTTCATGCTCGTGTAGGGGTGCGCCCAAAGTTCTTGTCCCCACCACAAGCAAGCTTGTGTGGTGACAATTACTTTTGGCGCTTTAATCATAATAATAACAGTATGAAAAACCCGCCGCAATATCTGCGGCGGGTAATGTTTCGTATCTTCTTACTTTGCAAAATCTGTAACTCTGCTTTCACGTACGATATTGACCTTTATCTGTCCGGGATATTCCATTTCATCCTCGATACGCTTTGCAATATCGTGCGCCATGATAACCATGTCAGCATCTGTAACCTGCTCGGGAACTACCATTACCCGAACCTCACGACCTGCCTGAATGGCAAAGGACTTTTCGACTCCCTTAAAGGAGTTCGTGATATCTTCAAGTTGTTTAAGACGATTCGTATAGGCATCAAGAGTTTCCCTCCTGGCACCGGGCCGGGCGGCCGAGATAGTATCGGCGGCCTGAACAATACAGGCGATAAGAGATGCCGGCTCTACATCACCGTGATGAGCCTCTACCGCATTTATGACTATGGGAGACTCCTTGTACTTACGGCAGAGATCTGCACCGAGCTGGATATGGCTTCCCTCCATCTCGTGATCCACAGCCTTCCCTATGTCATGGAGTAACCCCGCACGCTTGGCGATACGTACATCCAGCCCTATTTCGGAAGCTAAGAGCCCTGAAAGTATTGATACCTCAACCGAGTGACGGAGAACATTCTGTCCGTAGCTGGTACGGAGCTTCATCCTTCCGAGAAGCTTGATAAGCTCGGGATGTACATTGGGAACACCGCACTCAAGACAGGCGGCTTCACCTTCCTCCTTTATCATGGTATCAACTTCTTTTCTGGCTTTCTCCACCATCTCCTCGATCTTCGCGGGGTGGATACGTCCGTCCACGATCAGCTTCTCCAGAGCTATACGTGCGACCTCACGCCTTACCGGGTCAAAGCCCGACAGCACTACCGCTTCCGGGGTATCATCAATAATGAGATCAACACCCGTCAGGGTTTCGAGGGTTCTGATATTTCTGCCCTCACGTCCGATTATGCGCCCCTTCATCTCATCTCCGGGGAGCTGTACTACGGAAATAGTCGTCTCGGACACGTGATCGGCAGCGCAGCGCTGGATCGCATTAACAACATATTCCCTGGCTTTTTTGTCCGCTTCTTCCTTTGCACGTGACTCATATTCCTTTATCATCAGTGCGGACTCGTGCTTTACATCGTCTTCTACTATCTTTAAAAGATATTCCTTAGCCTGTTCAGAGGTTAAACCTGAGATCCTTTCAAGCTCCCGTACACGATCTTCATTGAGCTTCGCGATCTTTTCCTTCTGACGGTTTAAGTCCGCCTCACGGTCAGCCAAGCTCTGCTCTCTTCTCTCAACCTGTTCGGCTTTTTTGTCCACAGCCTCTTCCTTCTGCTGTGCACGTCTCTCCAGCCTCTGAGCCTCTGCGCGTCTGTCCCTTGCTTCCTTTTCAATCTCATTTTTCTGATTGATGGACTCTTCTTTTATTTCCAGAAGCTTCTCACGCTTTAAGTCTTCGGCAGCCTTTTCAGCCTTCTCGGTGATCTCCTTAGCCTTGTCATTTGCATCCCCGATGAGCTTCTCGATCTTCCGCTCATGGGCATTTGTGGCTATGATCGCAGATACAGGTACCGCTATAACCAGAGTCACAACTATTGCGATAATAGTTGTCATCATCTGTACAGCTTACCTCCTATTAGGTTTATACAACATTACTATTCTAATTCAAGCTAAAGATTACGTCAACCTGAAATTTTGAGTCCGTAAACCGCTTATAAACCATAAATGATAATGTCTCATTAAACCACAAAAGAAAATGTCCCGGTCG
>CAMVGV010000046.1 GCA_947167135.1 uncultured Lachnospiraceae bacterium | reverse complement strand
GGAGAGAAATGCGGATTAAAGAAGGTCATAGATATAGTTGGCGGAAAATGGAAGACGACGGCCTTGTCGAAAGAAAACAGTATATGGAAATGCCGGTCAGGGTGGAGTACACTCTTACAAAGAAGGCTGAAAGTATAGTTCCGATTCTTTTGGAACTGAAAAAATGGGGAGAAGAAAACCTGTAGGCAGCTGATCTATGTTTACACATCCTGATTTCATGCCCTGCTGTATGCTATGCGCTCAAGACAGCAGTCAAAATCAAATTATCGAATAACCGGCAGCAGACAAGACTTCCAAAGCACGATCAAAGTTTTTCTTTTTTACAAGGATATAATCCGTATTGTATGTTGAAACAGCAAATATGCCGATCTTATTCTCTGCAAGGATACCTGACAACTTTGAAAGAATGCCGATCAAGGAAAAATCCAACACACCCTTTATACGGAAGCCTCGCCAGCCGTCATCCCGTTCAATGGCATTCCGGGGAACATCCTCTGTTTTACAAACCAGCGAGATTTCTTCATCTGTCCTGCAGATAAAGAAAAACTCCCTGCTTATATCGATATCCTCAATATCTGACAGCTTACACACCGACAGATCATATTTCATTTCTTGTAATTTCATCTGATCTCTCACTTTACCATCTCGCTAATGTATATTAGCCAAATTATATCCGCGTTGCGGCAGCAAGTCAAGAAGTCACCGGGAACGGTTCTTGAAGCATCGTCCAGCCAGTGATTATCTTTCTGCTTTTCCGTATATGCGGCAAACTTTTGAAGATACTCTTCTTTTGAAGAATAGAGTGCTGCATCACATCAGCGGCGCAAACAGCCTTAAGATCATCTGCACCAGACGGCGGGTTCTGGATCTCCCGGTCAGATACTCTTCTGTAACGTCATTGCATTTCGGGAAGGTTTCCTCGAACATATCCCTGATATCCGTTACAGCTTTACAATCATGCATAAGTACGCCGTTCTCAAAATGATGGTAGAGACTCCTGAAGTCCAGGTTTATTGTCCCGCAGGTCGCAACGGAGTCATCCGACACACACTGTTTGGCATGACAGAACCCCGGTGTATATTCATATATCCTGACACCGTTCCTTGCAAGACCCGCATAATATGACCTCGTCAGACTGTATACCAGCTTCTTATCGGGTATCCCGGGGGTAATGATCCTCACATCAACCCCGCTCTTAGCCGCCAATGCAAAGGCGGAATTCATTTCATCGGTGATGATGAGATAAGGTGTTATAAACCAGGCATATTTCCGGGCATTTCTAAGGACATTCATATATACATTTTCCCCGATATGCTCACTATCCAGCGGACTGTCAGCATACGGCTGTATAAATCCCTTTTCGGCCGGTTCATAGGGTATGTCCGGCACCAGGCTCCGGTAATCCCTGTCTTTTCCATCATCACTTCTTATAGCATTCCAGTTTTCAAGGAAGGTTACCGTAAGGCTCTTTACCGCATCTCCCTCCAGCCGCAAACCGGTATCAAGCCAGTGTCCGAAGGGCTCTGTAACATGGAAATACTCGTCAGCTATATTATATCCGCCGGTAAAGCCTACGCGTCCGTCGATCACGGTTATCTTCCGGTGATCCCGGTTATTTACAAAGAAATTCAACACGGGACTCATAGGATTAAACACACGGCATTTGATACCGTCAGCCTCCATCCTGTCAATAAAGGAATTCCCGATGAAACCCATACTGCCCACGTAATCGTAGAACAGCCGCACATCAACCCCCTCCGCCGCCTTTGCTTTCAGAATGTCATGAAGCGGCTTGAATGATGTGCTGTCTTCTATCGCGTGGTACTCCATGAAAATAAAGTGTTCCGCCTTCTGTAATTCCCTTAACTGTGCCTTATAACCGGTCTCTCCGTCCGGATAAAAGATTATGTCCGTATTGTTGTATACCGGGTATCCCGAATATTTCCGGATATACCTGAACTGGCCGGCAGCCCCCGGATCCTTTTCCGAGAGCTTCTCTATCACCTCATCATTTGAAGGAAGCAGCGGAAGAAGGCAGCTGTCCAGTTCTTTATAGCGCTTTACCATCTTCCGTGTTCCCCTGTTTAACCCAAGTACCAGATAAAGAAACACTCCAACTATGGGAAATGCCGATATAAGGATGAGCCATGGCATCTTTACGGATGCCGTCTCGTGCATTCCGTATATAAAGAGGACGATAACGATAGCAAGTATCGTGATCAATAACGATATCCAGGAATACCTGCTTTCCAGACTGAAAAACAGAAAATAGATCGCCGCTATCTCCAGAATAATGGCAATCGCCGCAAAGGCTGCTCTCTTCAGTCCGTTTTCAACTTTCTCACTTTTCTCGGCATTATTTCCCATTGTACATCTCCCGGTAAACATCCTCACTCATCAGATACAGGTCTTCCCTGTCATTCCAGACCGCTACAAAGCTCTCTGCCGTATCGGCACCGCTTAGGTTTACATAAATATTAGGCTGCATATCCTTATCTTTATTCTTTTTAACCTTTTCGGAAAATGCGTTATAGTACCAGGAGTACCAAAAGGCTGATGCCTGCTGTACCTTTTCCCTGTTGAGCGGAAAAGAATATCTCAACATGTCATTGGCTTCCCCCAGATCATAAAAATCGTTTTCCTTCCACTTAAACAGCTTCTCCGTTTCTTCACCTGCAGGGAGGCTCTGATCCACTTCCACCTCTTTTGCATATAGCCCGAACCAGCGGGTATAGTCATTATCAATGAGATAGTGCTTGTCAAATGGATTTCCCTCATCCTCATCATGCCCGTAAGTGCCGTATTCATCATAGGTTTTTATCTCCCGCGCGACCTTCACGGTTTTTCCCTTAAGGAGATTTCTCAAAAACAGATCCGGAAATTCCTTTGTTTCCGGATAGCTGTCCGCATACATGGTCTGTGTGGAGCTTTTACTGAGATTCACGTCCTTTTTGAGGAAGCTCCCGAGCATAAGAAGGTTTGCCGCCGTTAAAAGGGCCGTGATAAAGATGATCAGGTATATTAATTTATCAGCTTTTATGGTCTTCATTTTTCACCGTCCCCTGCGCCGCCCCGCTGTCTTCCTGCGCCGCCCCGCTGTCTTCCTGCGCCGCCCCGCTGTCATCCTGAGCGAAGCGAAGGATCTTCCCCGCATATTCCCCCAATACCTCCAGAGCCTTCATAAGGCTTTCCCTCTCAATCAGGAAAATAAGCAGTATAAGCACCAAACCGGCAGCCGCAGAAAGGATCTCCGTCCTCGAAAATGTTGCAAAAGCAGCATAAATAACGATCAGTACCGCGTCAAGAAAAGTCCTTCCCCAGTCATAACCCACCGGATAAAATCTTTCGGAAAAAAAGGATCCCACAACAAAGTACATTATATAGGACACTCCGGTCGTAACCGCGGCGCCTGTTCCGCCGAGCACCGGAACCAGCAGGAAATTCCCGCAGATATTCACAATGATCGCTGCGAGACTTGCGATATTTAAGAAAATATTCTTTTTCTTAAACCTCATGCCCTGCACCGTTATCTCAAACATTATCGCAAAGATCGGCATAAGCGTGAGGAAGGGGATTATACTGTCTGCCCCTCTGTAGTCCGGACCGAGGATCAGAACAACTACATTCCGTAGCATGATCACACCCGCTGCAGCCTGCATACAGAGGAAACGCACCATATCAAATGCCTTCCTGAAAAACCCTGCAGCATCCCGGTCCCCGCTCTCGTATTTTTCCATGGCGACCGGTGACCAATATGCCAGAAAGGTATTCTTAAAAGTGAGGAGCAGCACCATTATCTTCATTGCTGCGTTGTATATCCCCAGCTCATGATAGTCCGACAATGTTTTCAAAGCAATCTTATCGCAGGATGAGAGCAGCCACTCCATTAATAGGATGAGGATAAATGGCAGACCGTAGGATATAAGCTCCTTTTCCGGGATTTCACACTGCTTCCTGGAATTGTCATTTTGCAAAGCATCCTTCCTCACAGCACTGTCCCGCAAAGCATCCTTCCGCACAGCACTATCCTGCAAAGCATCCTTCCCGGGACGCCCGTCGCCGCCTTTAATGAACAGGTATCTAAGCGCCAGAAACATAGTCGTAGACGCCCAGGAAAGAGTCAGGGCATAAAGCACGACCCTGAAATCATCTCCGAAAAGATTAAAGAAAACAAATATCAGAATAATATTTATAAGCTTCTGGGCAATATTAATGTTACTGTACAGCCTGCCGTTCTGCTGCATCCGCACATCCAGAAACAGAAAGCGCTCAAAGACTGAAACTATGGTATATCCTGCAACGAGAAAGGTGATATCGGCGCTGGTCCTCCCGAAAAGCCAGTTATTGGCAGGAGTTGACATAAAATAATACAAAAACACCAGAAGCGAGACCAGGAAAAGGGGAGGCAGAAGACACTTCACCATCAGACTCCTCCTGTCCACACCCTGCCTGTAATAATAGCGGATATATGCCTGATCCAGCCCCAGTACGGCAAAGATATAGATACACGAGACCGCTGCCTCAAACATACCCGTTCTGCCGTATTCCTGGGTTGACATAATTCTGGTGACTAACGGTGTCTGGATAAATCCCAGCAGCAGTACTATGAAATTTCCGTAAAAATAGCTTAGGAAACCTCCCAAGCCGCTTCTTTTTTCCTTCATGTTTCCAGATACTTTTTCTTGTTCCGAAGGCACCGTTTCCTTCCCTTATGGTGACAATATCCTGTCATATGTTTCCAGATGCCTTCTCACATAGGCTTCTCCCGTAAACAGCTCTTTATATCTCCTGAAAAAGTATTCCTGCTCCTTCCTCAGAAAATCCGGATCCGCAATAAGCCTCTCTGCGTATGAGCAGAGCTTTTCGATATTATCCGTTGAATAGAGGTTTTCTTCCCTCCCTATAACCTCCGGCAGCCCGCCTGCATTGGTTGACATAATGCAGCACTTTCTTGACATGGCTTCCACCGCAGCCTTACCGAAGGATTCAAAAACAGATGTCATTATAAAGAGATCCACCCCATAGTAAAAATCGCTCATCTCCTTCTGGGAAAGCTCTTCACTGTATTTCAGCCTGTTTTTACCGATAATGCCCTCGATATCACTTTTCAGTCTGTCGGCAAATTCCCTGTCACCCCTTTCATAAAGTGACAATACGAGATGCACCTCAAAATCAATCCCTCTGTCCTTAAGCGCCCTGACGATTAACGGCACCTTTCCCCAGTCCTTTTCCACACAGACCCTGCCTGCAAAGCCGACAGAAAGGCGGCCGTCCCTTTTCTTCCTGCTTTCATCATAGCTTTCAAAGACGGAGCTAATGGTGTTCGGTATTGTGTAAACCGGCCCGAAGGAAGTATTCTCACTCCAAAGCCTCCGGTTTTTTTCGGTGGTCGTGATAAGACAGGCCGCAGTCTTCAAAACCGGATCCATAAAAAGCCTGGATCTCTTCCTGTAACCGAAAAGCATACCTCTGTCAGTATATATATGCGGTATCCTGCGGAAAGCCCCCATAATAAAACCGTATGTAATAAGAGACTCCGACATTTCGATATGAATGAGATCCGGTGCCTCCTCACCTATATATTTCCTAAAGGCTTTTATGCGCTTAAGGAGGTTCGGAAAACGTTTTTCTCCCATTGGGTAGGTTAATATCCTGAAGGGAAAATCGGTTGTTCTCCGGCTGAGAAGCTCCGGACATATCACTACCGCCTCATAGCCGTACCCGGGATTTTCCGCAAGAGCCGCGGCTATAAGCTCAGTTGACAGCTGTGCCCCTCCCGGAAGATCTATGGGGTATTCCATTAGATAAACAATCTTTTTCACGAAAAGTCCGTTCGTCAGATACTGTTAACAGGTCAAACCGCTTGTATTATAACCTATCCGCCACACCTTGTACACGGTTCCGTCCGGGTATGTCCGTTGTTTCCCAAGAGCATTCTGTAAAGCCAGCGGTTCTTAATAAATCGGCCTTCCTGTGGTGCCGCCCGCTCCTATAGCGGCGCCTCTCAAATGCAAACATAGCCAATCTTCTTATCAGGACAGTTGCTCCCCTCATTATTAATACCGTCATGCTTATTTTTTATCTTTTCCTGATGCTTTCATATTCGGTTCCCATGACACTTATAGGGATCGGCTCCGTACTCTTAAATATTTTTGTGTCATTTTACATCAGCATGAAGAGAGTGAACACTTAAGAATGTGACCTTTGGCTACTCAAAGCTTTCGCCTCCTCTTATCGAGGATTTCTCACTGACCCTGGAGCAGGGAAAGGAACGCTCATCCGGCTAAGCCCTATGATATCCCGGTGATCTTGGAAACATTAAAAAAACCTCTGGTCTAAGGATATTTAGCAGACCGCATTCCTTTCTTCCCCTCTTATGAATGCCTGCAGATTCAGAAAGACCTCGTCAATACAGCGCTTTCTTGCTTCCACACTCGCCCAGGCCAGATGAGGGGTTATGATCAGCCTGCCGCTGTCCTTTATCTTTCCCAGAGGATTATCCTTTGATATCGGTTCCTTCTCCAGAACATCAAGTCCTGCCCCGGCGATCCTTCCGTTTACCAGGGCTTCATATAAGTCCGCATTATTCACTACCGGTCCCCTGGCAACATTGATAAGGATCGCAGAATCCTTCATCATGGATAATGCATTTTTATCTATGAAATTCCGGCTGAGATCGCTCAAGGGACAGTGAAGGGAAAGAAAATCGCTTTCCCTTAGCAGGGTTTCCTTGTCTACCTGATCATATCCTGAGTCGTGTCTGCTCCCCGTAAGAGAATGTACGATCACCTTACACCCGAAGGCTTCGGCAATTTTTGCTACTCTTGAGCCGATGTTTCCGAAACCCGCTATTCCCCAGGTCTTCTTATCCAGCTCACTAAAGGGAATGTCAAAATTTGAAAACCTTTGCTGTGATGCATACTGACCGGATTTCACGTAATTATCATAGTGAACTATCTTCTGTGAAAGGGTAAGCGCCAGGGTAAAGGTATGCTGTGCAACCATAGCGGTGGAATAATCCCTCACGTTGGCAACTCTTATCCCCCTGCTCCTGCAATATTCTATGTCACAATTGTCATAGCCGGTAGCCAGCTCTCCGATAAATTTCACCTTCGATGCATCCTTTAACGAGAGCCCATTCATCGGAGCCTTATTTGATATTATCGCATCTGCATCGGAAACACGTTCCGCAACCTCTTCGACAGTCACGGTATTATCATAGGAAATAAACTCCCCCAGCTCCTCAAAGCAGGATACGTCCATATCATCCCCTGCACTCAGTCTTTCGAGTAAAACTATTTTCATAATACGATATCTCCGTTCTTTTTCACATATTTGCTCAGAGACGTCCGGATTCTGAACAGTTATAGAGATGAAAGCTTCCTCCTTTTGACAGAAGCTCTCAGAGACTCTGTCATAGATCCTTACCCGCGCTCACCTGATAAGGATAAAGGTAGTCCGTCTTAAGGAATTTGCTATACGCATCACCGCAGAATACAAAAGACCAATACTGTATATGATAAGCGCGGTGTGCGTCTGTCTGATATAAATAAAGCAGGAAAATGCCAGCAGGAAATCTACCATGCCATGGGTAAATTTCATCTTCCAGGGTCCTGAAACCGTCCTTCTCGCCTCCATCGCCCTTAGGATCTCCACTACCCCAGAGAACGCATGGATCACTACCAGATAAAGAAGAATATATATTTTGGGAACATCCGACAAAGATCCGGTTAGCAGTGCAAAGTCAAGCACTATTACCCCCTGGAACAATATCATCTTTCCTCCGACCATATGTCTCGCCATAGTAAAATAAAAAATAATGTCCTTGATCCCCTTTATCGCAAGTCCCAGCGTCAATACGGCGATGACAAATACATAGGCCTCATCGCTCGGAGCCACGATAAAAATTAATGCGATCACGATCATCAAAAATCCGACGAAAATATTTCTGATCCTTTGAAAAATAGTCACTCCCGTTCCCCCTTAAATAGTCTGTCAAAAAAGCTTTTCCTGGCTGCTCCCGCAAGCTTATTCCCGGTCTTAAATATCTCGCCGATCACCATTCCCTTATGAGCTATGGCACCACGGATAAATTTCCCGATAAAGGTTTCATCCTTCTCCTTCCGTGGAGCATTTGTGTATTCTTCAAAGTACCTGTCAATGACAAAGTCCTCTATCTCCTGTCCGGACAGCTCCTCCCCGAAAGCCTTCCAGTCATCCGAGGCAAGTAGCTGCCTTTTATTGATGATGCCCTGTATTCTTTCCCTCCGGGATTCAATGGCCTCCATGTCATATACATCCTTCTCGAATGAAGGCTTTTCGCCCCTGATATACTTCATGGCATAGATCATCTGGGTAAATGCTTTCATATAATCGGAGGGGTTATCCTTTATTATCTCAGCATATTCCCCCCAGGCAGGAAGGTATCTGTAGCGCACGAAGCTGTAATCCGGCAGATGCCCGGCTCTTCCGTGTCCCAGATTCATTATGGAGTTTTCACTGCTCTGGTAAAGGCTGTTTGTATATATGCTGTTATCGAGATCATCCGGCACGGATGTCTTATGAACGAATTTGATCTGCTTCTCTAAATAATCATCTCCATCCGGAAACAGCTCATAAAACACATAATTCGTATTATTGATGACAAGCGAGGGGGTCCCGGCGAAATAGGCATGAGCCCAGGTATCAGCAAGAACATGCATTGCAATCCCAACCGACTGCACAGGCTTTCCTTTGGCAAGCTCCACGGTCTTTACCACAAGGTCACCGTTTGGGCCGCATATCAGCCTGTACTTATCCCGGTAGCGCTTTGTGCATTTCTTCCTCTCTGCCATAAGATCCCCTGGCAGGAAATGGAAGGAAGACCATATCCTCGTGATATCCTGCAAGCCCACAGGATCGGTCCTGGCATCCATAAGCTCCAGCTGCAGCTGTGTGGTCGCAGCATTGGACGGTCCCTTGATCTTCGCCAAAAGTGTTCTCGAACACACATCAACAAATTGTGCGCTGTAAGCTATATCAAGACTTTCCTCATGTGAATATCCTGCGATACAGGATGCGCAGTATGTTGCATAATAGTGGAAATCCTCCTGCATAGGTCAGCTGTCTCCCTTGATCCTTTTTATCCTTATCGAAGAAACGATCACCACGATAAAAATATAGATGGTAGTGATATCAACCAGTAATGATGCCATAGTTGTATCGATCCTCTCAATATTCTTAAACGCCTCTTTATATGTGAACAGACACAGAACGGATAAGACCGCTATTATTATCGCAGCAACGAAGTATCCTTCTTTATGCTCCCTCCCTTTAGCTGCCCTCATTGCATTTAATCCGATATACAGATGTACCTTCATGATAACAAAGGATACTACGACTATCACAGCGACCGCCAATGCAATACTCATCATCGCCGACTCCGGATCTTTATTGTCAATATTCAGGTATTCTCTGGTATTCATAAATAGCTCGATAAGGACTCTTATTATACTCCACGCGCCCATAATGATCACGCCTGTGCCGCTCACATTGAGATCATCTTCGTATCTTCTGAGCTCAGCATTTTCAGTATTCATTGCCTGCGCCTTTCCTCCTCTATAGACAATAAGCTATCCGGCAGCTGTTTCTTAAAAGCTTCTGAGGTAATTCAAAATATCCAAAGTTTTTGCAGGACAACCGGCAGCATGGGACTTAAATGCTGCCGTGCAGTTTCCGATTCCGGGGCAGGATAATGACTGTCCCCTGTATCCCTGTCCTATTGCGATCCTGTTCCTTTCGAATCTGCCCAGCTCACCGTTATCCTTAAGCCTCATAAGCGCCTGTATAAGATTGGCATAGCAGGAGGAACAGGAATCCTTTTCGTCTATCACTCTTGACAGTTCCCTTACTATTCTTGAAGGTGACGGCTTTGTCTTTGATTCGTCCCGGTTTAATTCAACGATCTCTGCATTACCAATATCCGTGCTTCCTATTCCGAGTTCTCCGGCCAGCGAAAGATAACCGATCTCTCCGGCCTCATATCCCATAAGGTTAGCTATATACGTGTCTGTGAGAACCGGATCGGTACAGCAGAATATCCTGTTCATGTTAACGGGATTTCCGCCTTCTTCAAAGTCCAGATCCCCGCAGATTCCATCTACTATGCAAAAGTCAGCTTTTATTATCTTATTCAGATATGCGATAGGCTTATGGAGGCCCATTGAATGAAACCTCCGTTTTTCCCCGTCGGAAATGATACCCTTCAGATTTTTCAGGGCTCCGGTCATGAGAGTCTGGCAGTGGCCCTTCAGGACCGGAACATCAATAAGATAATCCAGCTCAAGTGCTGTTCTGCTTATCTCCATCCGGACACCGTTATATTCTTTTATCTCAAACTTATCCGTCTTAGTGTCAATTAGCTTTATCCCGTATCTTTCCGCTATCTCCTCATACCCAAGCTTCCTGAAGGCTTCCTTTGTGAAAGCACCTGTCCAGGATCCTTCAAGGATCGTGATATCATACTGCCCCTTACTCTGCAGATATTCCACGATCCCCTCTACTATCCCGCTATGGGTAGTTGCCCCGCTTTCGGCAGGTGCAGAATTAACAAGATTCGGCTTTATCCCTATTTTAGAGCCTTTCGGTATCTCCCTCTCCGGCCCTGCTTCCATTAACAGGGTCAATGTCATTTTCTTTGGTTCTTCCCCATATATTACTGTGATCCTGTTATCCATACCGGTTTTCCTTTAATGCTTATGTTTTCCCTGAGGATCATATGCCCTCGGTCACGCTATTGTTATTATACCTGTCGGACTGATATTATGCCACCCTCTGTGCAGCGGAAGGCAGCGGCCACTGTAACCCCCGAATGATTCACCGTGAAAACGGTGCCCCGCCTTATCACCATCCGCCCGGCCTCAGGGAAAATATGACAGATCCGGAAAATTAATATGTAATTACAGAGAGGATACTTTTAATATCGAACTGGTTACCGGGGGGGGCTTCATGAGGATCCCCGCACTCCCGTAAAGGATCTGGGTACCAGAAAGCAGCAGCTTGTTGAGATAGCAAAAGCCCTGTCCAGAAAGGCCAGGCTTCTTATCCTTGATGAGCCACGGTATTGATAAACAACCGGGAATTTTTTGATATTGTCGTGGGATTCTACTACTATCTGACAACCAAGTCATTAACAGGACGGCATTTCTATGCGGTTGGGGGAAACGCCAGAACGGCAGAGCTTTCGGGAATAAATACCAAAAAAATATTTTTCCTGGCATATACATCAATGGCATTTTTAGCGGGGCTTTCCTCCCTGAATTCTGCCATCCTGCCAGAATATCTTTCATGCCTTTTTTTCCAGAGTGTGGTAGAAGACCATACGAATATAACTGAATGTATAAAATGGGGTAATGATTATGCCTGAGGGATCCTCAGGAAGTGTGATCAGGAAAAGTTAAACTCGCAAACGCTTCGCTTTTTGCTCGTTATAAAATCGCTGCTGACGCAGCTCTCCGGGTACGGGGCTTATAACCCCGCACCCGAAATCAAGATATTCCCACCACCTAAAGGTGGTGGGTTATCTTGATTATTTTATATAATATCACTATATCCCGGTGCTGTATTATATGGGCTGCTATTTAATATAACCCTGATGATCGACAGTATTATTGCGGGATGGAACCTAGGAGCGCCCGGTATCGCCGCAGTGGCGCTTGGTGTCCCGGGATATGGGGTTTTGGCCGCAGTTATCTATTCCCTTATCCACGGCAGCGGGCTAAGGATGATATGGGCGAAGGGACGTGCGGATAATCAGGGATTTGACAGGGCGTTTTGCGGGGGCGCAACCCTCGTAGGCTTTGCTGGTATTTTTTTTGCCATACTTATTTTTGTTTTTGCAGAAAGTATAGTTCTTGTATGCGGCGGGGATTTGGTGGATCCTTCCACATTACATAATGCGGTGCTTTATCTTATGTTTTGCTCCCCGATAGTATTTCTGACCGCATTTGGGATGATCCTGCAGGAAGTAATGAATGTCCTTGGATATCAGACTGAACGGGCGGTGCTTGGTGGAATAAATGTGGCGGTAAATCTGACGGTTTCCGTTTTTTAGTGACCACTCTTCCGGCGGATATGAAGCTTGCAGGGCTGGGGATCGGAACCTCTGCGGGAGGACTTGTGGAATTCATTGCAGGGATCATTTTGCTTCGTATCCTGAATGTCCGTCTTGGGTACCGTCCACTGTTACTCCGTCCCAAAGAGATCGCTGAGACCATCCGCTGCGGGTTTCCGGCAGCAGCGGACTATTTTGCTGAGAATATAGTAATGGGAATCCAGAATAATCTGATCCTTTCAGGCTTCCCGGGTGATTCGATTATCCTGCCCACGGCAGAGGTCGTCTGCAATATCTCCTATTTTGCATCCGGTACCATTAAGGGTGCGGCAATTGCGACAGAGCCTCTGTTTGGAGTGTTCTATGAGGAAAGGGATGTGCGCAGCATAAAGAAAGTATGGCAGCAGGGATGGGTGATCGGACTCATAATGTCTGTTGTCTGGACTATTTTATTCTATGTCTCTTTGCCGGTGCTTTCGTCTTTATGCGGAATGGAAATGACACAGGATATTTCGAGAGGGGTTCTCCTCTGTATGGTCTTTACACCGGTGATGCATACGGTGTATATGTTTACGCTATATTATGAGGCTACGAAACACTTCAACCTTTCCATGGCATTTGCTATAATTCCGGATTCCTGTCTGTATGTGATCATGATGATGTTTCTGATCCCGGTACTCGGAAAAGACGGGATCTGGCTATCTATTACAGGAAATCAGGTGATAGGGCTTATCCTGTTGATCCCGTTTGTGATGCTGATTAATAAAAAACAGGCAAAGGTATAGAAAAGCTGCTGCTTTTGAATGAAGAATTTTTTTCGGGGACTACCCTGATGGAATTTGAGATATCGGGAGACAAAACGGATGCAGCTGAGAATCTGAATAAACTAAGGGAATCGGTTGAGGGTATTGTTTCAGATTCTGACATTATAGATAATTTAATGCTTTGTACGGGAGAACTGGTGTCAGACATGCGCCGGACCTCCGATCATATTCATTTAAGACTTAGAGATGAAGGAAAAAAGGCTGAATTATTCATACGCAGTATTGGGAAACGCTGGGATCTGCCGGCATCAATATCAGAGGAAGTAAAAGCCTTTTTGGGAAAAGAAGCCATTTCCTACAGCTACGTTTACAGGATGAATATTGTATGTATTATCCTTGATGAGAGGGGTGCATCAAATGCAGTTATTCACTAAAAATAAGCAGACAATGATGTCAAAAAAGTTTTTTTCCATGCTGGCCGGTGGAACGCTGACCATGATGGTTGTCTCCGTCATGCTTATGTCTGATTCCATAATTGCCGGTTCTGTAATCGGCTCTGATGCTGTGGCCGGTGTCACATTGGTGACACCCCTCTATTCCCTTGCCGCCTTTTTCGGCTCTGTGATCTCGCTGGGTGTGCCCATTCTGTACACAACAGAGATGGGGAAATTCAATAAGGAGAGGGCGGATCAGGTATTCGGTCTGGGTGTATTGATGTCCATCATAATGGGAGTTGTTCTCTTTGTATTGACCTGCCTGTTTGGGGAGATGTATCTGCACAGTTCTTCCCCTTCTGAGGCGATCCTCAATGAGGCAAGAGGCTATCTTTTCTGGATGCGCTTTACTATCCTAATCATCCCGTTTCAGTCGCTTATTGCTGCCACGGTTTACAGCAATGGAGACGAGACTGTTTCCACCATTGCCAATGGTGTGCAGGGTTTGGGAAACATAAGCTTTTCCATTATCTTAAGCCATTTCTTAGGCATACGGGGCATAGGCCTGGCATCATTCACCTTCTATGTGGTTTCGGTTCTGATCCTGCTTATTCATTTCAGGAGGAAAAGCAATACTCTTCGCTGGAATCTGTACTTTTCACCGGATGTTTTAGGTGAGGTTATCCGTTACAGCATCATTGATTCCAGCTGCTATCTCTTTTTTGCAATCCTGACTGCTGTCCTCAATACCTTTATCGGCGCCCGGTATGGACCGGAATACCTGATACTTGCCTCCGTCATCACACTGAGCCGGGAGTTTCAATTACTCTTCGATGGCATCGGTCAGGCATCCGCTCCCATCTTCAGCGTTTATCTCGGAGAAGAAAACCGCAGTGGTCTCCGCTCCAGTTATGCTCTGGCAAACCGGGTTGCCATTGCAGAAGGAGTTATAGTCACTCTGATCCTGGTAATCATTGCACCCTTTGTTCCACAGGTACTGAATATCACCCGGCCGGAGCTCTTTGGTCATGCCGTGGCAGGCATCCGGATGGCAGCACTTGGTGCCACCTTTATCAGCCTTTTATATACCAACGCAGGTCATAATTACCCCTATCTCCAGCGTAAGGGGCAGCCAAGCTGTATAATAGAGAAAAACCACGGGCTGTTCCTTGGCGGACTTGAATTCACACAGTATAAGCAGGACGAAATTCATTTGGATCCTGGGGATCGGATCCTGCTTTATACCGATGGTGTCGTGGAAGCCCATGACAAGTCGGGCGGACTTTACGGTAATGACCGGCTGGAAAAAATGCTGGACAGCAGCAGGAATCTCACCGGGGAGCAGGTGCTGCAGCAAATTTTGAATGACGTCAACGTTTTTGCCGCTGGTGTTCCCCAGTTCGATGATATAACCATGATTGTTCTAAGTATTAAAAACCAGGAGGAAAACACATGAAGCTTACACATGAGAAAAACGGAACAGATCTGACCATTCACCTGTCAGGCGAGATGAACACATTGACTGCACCTGAGCTGTCCGCTCTTTTGGATAAGGAGCTGGACGGAATGCAGACCCTGACCCTCGACTTCAAGGAATGTGACTATGTCTCTTCCGCAGGATTACGTGTATTGCTTGCTACCTACAAGCAGATGAAAGCGGCAAAGGGAAGTATGGAACTCATTAACGTCGGACCTGACTTTAAGGATGTGCTTATGAACACCGGGCTGGATGCTGTCTTCGGCATTTTCTGACTGTGAAATACTACTGAAAGGAGAAAAAACTATGACGAAAGATTATTCAATGAGAATCCCGGCGAAGCTTGAGGGCATGGATGTTATTCTGGCCTTTGTCAGCTTAATTCTGGATACCAACGGATGCTCTCCAAAGGCACGCACACAGCTAAGAATGGCCGTTGAAGAATTGTATGTTAATGTTACACTTTATGCTTATCCTTCGGGAGACGGCTGGATGGAAATACATGGAAACGTGGAGAATGGCACGGCAACATTCTGTCTTATTGATGAAGGAAAACCCTTTAACCCTCTGGAGAAGCCTGATCCCGACACCCTGCTTTCAGGGGACGATCGTGATATCGGCGGTCTTGGTATCTACATGGTAAAGACAATGGTGGATGAATTAAATTACGAATACAGCGATAACTGTAACCGGCTGACAATGAAGAAACAGCTGTGATTTTTCAGAAACCTGACAACTCCCTGTCACACCGTATGGCGGACAGGGAGTCCCGGATTCTGAATAGCTACCGCAATCATACCATCGTCAGAAGATACTCCTTCACCTTCTCCAGCCTGCTTCTCTTCCATGCACCTTCTTCAGCACTCCGGGAATAAGGCACCACAACCGAAAGATCCATATGGGCTTTCTCAAAATAGCCGTCCGGCTCCGTGCTGAAGAAATAAGAATTCCATACATCCTCTCCCGCATTCTCAAAGCGCTCCCTTTCAAGATAGATCATTTTTTTACGCTCTTCCTGAACAAAGGCAGCTGCTGCAAGTGGGGACAGCAACGCATATTCTTCCGCCCGGATATCTGTAAAGATGTCCGGAAGCTCTGCTTCAACTATGCTTTCCGGTCCCCTAAGGATCTTTGTCCCTACCGCTTCAAAGGACATTTCGGATTCCGTGAAAACGAGCTTCAGAAGAACTCCTTCATCGGTATAGGGGTGAGCACGCTGATAATCCGTGTCAAAAATAAAATTACCAAGGGAATAGAAGATCATCTTTCCATTATCAAACGTCTCATAATTCTCCACCACATGAGGATGATGGGCCACCACAGCATCGGCTCCCATCTCAAGAAACTTAAGATATCTGTCTCTTGTATAGGGATTCGGCATGGCTGCAAACTCCTCTCCTCCGTGGGCCACAACTATACACCATCTGCAGTGTTCTTTTATCTCCTTTATCCCGGCTTCTATACGCTCCATATCATCCCATCGGAACACCCCGGGATCTGCAGCCGTTGCAGGAATACACTCTGCCATGTAGGCAACACCGAACATGCCTATACCCCCGGCTTCCTCAAGTATAACCGGCCTTGAGGCCTCCTCTTCATTTATACCGGCTCCTATGGTATTTGCTCCCGATTCCGCCGCAAGACGCCTGGTGCTTAAAAGTCCGTCCATCCCCGCATCCATTATATGGTTGTTTGAAATATTCCAGATATCCGCATGGATATTCTTAAGCACAGAAACTGCGTCAGGATTAATGCTGTGGAAGAAAACGCCGTGACTTCCGTTATCCTCTGCATCTGTCAAAGCCCCTTCCACATTTGCAGCCACATGGTCCGCACTGTGAAAAAACTTCAGAAGTGACGCCGAAACAAGCTCCGGATCCTCCCACCGGTTCAGCATATATTTATCAAAACCTATATCTCCTGTAAATACTATTGATGTTTTTTCCTTACCCATGATCTGTTCCGTTTATTTTAGTCTTTTCAATGTTTCCAGCGTCAGTTTATAGATCCGTCCTGTACTCCCGATATGAAGTCTTTCTCTCGGGGTATGTATATCTGTAAGATCAGGGCCGATGGAAACCGCGTCAAGTCCCGGCATCTTTCCGGAAAGAATACCGCACTCAAGTCCCGCGTGTAATGCTTCCACCTTTGGTTCCTTACCGTTCAGCGCCTTGTATGCCTCTATCATAGTGTCACGAAGCCTGGAATCGGCCTTATACTCCCATGCGGAATAGGAAGCACCAATCTCTGCCTCCGCACCAAGAGCCAGTGCAGCAGACTGAATCCTCTCCACTGTCTCGTCCCTCTGGGAATTAACGCTTGACCTCGTAAGGAAACTGAAGCAGACCGAGTCACCCTCCGTATAGAGTTGTCCAAGATTAGTGGATGTCTGAACCAGTCCTTCCACATCCGCGCTCATTGCCTGAACTCCGTTAGGAACTGTGAACATAAAGCATACTATACGGTCGCTGAGCTCCTTACCGAAAGCTGTATGTGCCTCAACCGGCTCTGTCCTGACATATACCCCGGGATCAGTGACTCTGTATTCATTCTTCAGGTTTCTGTCAAGTTCCGCGGCTGCTTCCTCCGAAGCCTTCACATCCGAAACAATTATCACCGCTGATGCCTCTCTCGGGATGGCATTGTCCTTGGTTCCGCCGGAAGCCTCCACGAGCCGCATCTCTGTTTTCCGTGAGATCTCAAACAGAGCGCGTCCCAGCATTATGTCAGCATTGGCACGCCCTTTATGTATCTCCTCTCCGGAATGACCACCTGAAAGTCCGCCTATTGTGATCCTCAGGGCTTTTCCCTCAGCTTTTTCCCTGCCGCCACTGAACCTGGCCACTACTCTTGCGGCTCCGGCACAGCTCACTGTAAGGATACCTTCAGCCTCAGAGTCAAGATTCAGCATATACTTTGCATTAAGGTCCGAGGTGTCCAGCGCTCTTGCCCCAACCATTCCGGTCTCTTCCCCAACAGTGAATACGCACTCAAGATCAGGATGCTCTGCTTCCCCGGATGCAAGGATAGCAAGCCCCATTGCAACAGCTATTCCGTCATCTCCTCCGAGGGTTGTTCCCTTTGCGCCGATCACATCTCCATCCACAAACAGATCCAGTCCTTCTGTCATCATATCCTTTTTGCAGTCCGGATCCTGTTCGGCAACCATATCCATATGTCCCTGAAGCATGACGGCATCCGCATTTTCATATCCCGCCGTTCCGGGCTTAAATATCACGACATTACCTGCTTCGTCCTGACGATACCTGAGCTTATGATCCATAGCGAATTTTACGAGATAATCGCTGATAGCCTGAGTGTTTCCGGAGCCATGCGGGATTCCGCAGATCTCCTCAAAATAACTGAATACTTCCTTTGGTTCCAGATTTGATAATACGCCCATAATTCCTTCCTTATGACAAAAGGGCTGTCAGTAAACAGCCCCGCGTCCGGCTCATTATGCCAGAGCATGCATGATATTTGCACAAAGTACAGCCAGGGGTGTACCTACCACATAACCCATTAGAGCCATCAGGATACCTACGGGAACTAAAGATCCTGAATAAGATCCTGCGAGTACAGGTGCAGACGCTGTTCCGCCGATATTGGCAAGAGATGCAACCCCGGCAGTGAAAAGATCCAGCTTAAGCACGCGGCAGATGATAAGCATGAGAACCGCATGAATCGCAAGAATGATAAATCCTGTAAGTATCCAGGCTGGTGCATCTCCAAGCTCAAGAAGACTTGCACGGCTTGCGAGAAGACCGATTACCGAATAGAGGAGCAGATTGGATACTTCTGAAGAGCCCGGAACCTTTCCAAGGGGAGTAACTGCAGCTACAAGTGAAACCGCTGTTATGAAAAGAACTGTCCAGGTTGCTTTATCGGAGAAACCGGTTGCATCATACAGTACAGCACCTACATTTGATGCAACGGCACTTGCAAGAAATGCTGAGCCTATGAGAAGAATGAGACTCTGGAAGGTGATCCTGCTGGTATTTGATTTTGCCTCTTCCTCAAGCTTTGATGAAACCTCATCAAGCATTGAAGTGTCTGCCCTGGTCCACTTATTGAATTTTGGCGCCAGCTGAATAGCCCAGAGCAGAAACATTACCCACAACGAATAGTCGATGGAATCAATGACCAGGGCATAGCCCATATCTGCTTCACTGATATTGAGAGCTGCCTGAACCGCAACCATGTTCCCCGATCCCCCGATCCAGGATCCGCACAGTGCACCGAGACCCATCCAGGCATCACTTCCGATAGTTCCCTTCATAATGAGGAATGCGGCAATAAATCCTATGATGATGGTCACTGTTGCGGAAAAGAATCCGATAAGCATCTTTGGCCCAAGCTTCAGAACCTTTCTGATGTCACACCTTAAGAGCATGGCAAAGATCATCGCATAGGTCAGATTATTCTTCAATGCGCTGTATGCCGGTTTCGTTTCGTCCATGTCCCACACCTTCAAGGTGCAAAGAAGCATCGCGATCAGATAACAAAGAACAACGGCAGGCACGTACTTAAAGAACTTTTGAAGACCGCCTGTGGCATGCGTTGACAGCGTGACCAGAACAGCCGCCATAAACAACAATACCGCAACATAAGTGAAACCATCAGTAATCATAATACTTTTCCCTCCTTAAACTGAACTCAGTATCGTGCTTCCCGGATCTTTTCCTCCAAATAGAGAAGCTGTCAGCCTTAAACGGCAGATTATAACACTATCATATTTCAAAAGGGCGGGTATTATCCCGCCCTCCGATAGTCAAAACACCTGATTATTATTTCTTTTTCACCTTGATCACAGTCGAGTATTTCTGTCCGTTGACCATGGCCGTTATCTTCACAGAACCCTTTGTCTTGTTATTCGGATTTGTTACGACTAGTGTCCTGTTGTCCTTTGAAAGGCTTACCTGGAGTCCTGCAGAGGTAGCTTTGTTGGTTTCTCCGGGTTTTAATGCCTCTTTTGACTTGTCTATTAACCAGTCGGCTGACAGGAAGTCTGAAACGGAGTCAAGCGGCTTCTTTCCCTCCATTTTTATAAGGTTCACGGACACGGACTTTGTTGTATCATTGAGATAGGTCTTTTTTAGCTGCTTATTAAAGCCTACATTGTCCACAGTGAGAACAAGGGTACACCGTCCGTCATTCAGAGTGATATTAAAGCAGTATGAAGCAGCTTTTTTATAGGGCTTAAGTTTGATCGTGCCCTTTTTCTTATTGAGCTTCAGGAGCTTCTTTACAGTCTTTGCAGGCTGCGCGGTGCCGTTAACGGACAGGGTAACAGCGCTCTTTATATCCAGATTCTTAAATGCATCTGACTGGAACTTGCTTTTTGCATTAATGGTTACTTTCTGCTGTCCGGTGGCACTTTCAAGACCATGAATAGAAAATACCTTTCCATTCTTTTCAATAGGAAGAGTGTCGCCAAGAACCTGGGTTCTGAGTGTATCGGTATTGGCTTTTACTATTTCCTGCATCTTGATCTGATCTGTCTTGATCTGATTTGACGCCTCGTCAGTATAGAGATCAAGACCATTCACTCCGTCAGAAACCTTGATCCAGGCATAAGCCTTGTCTGTTATTGTGACCCCATCGGGAACAACGTCCTTTGGATTAAATGAATAGCTGGCATAGCCATTCTTTCCTGCACCGAAATCATGATCGCCCAGATCATCGCCGGCACCCTTGTCATAATATCCATCCTCTACAAAATAGACATCCCCGTCGTCTCCCTGGGGCGCAAAGTAGATCATGGTGTAAAGATGACTGGTGGTAGGCTTGTCATCCGCATCATAAGCTGCGCACTTCCACTCAAAGGACATATTGCTGTCAGTCTGTCTGACGCCGAGCAGCTCTCCATCGATTATATTATCCGGAGTATCCTTAGACCAGAGTACATTGTTGGTCTCATCATTGTCTTTGGTATACTCTGTATCCTTATTATAGTTATCTTTCTGAACAATAATGAACCTGTCTGTGCCTTCAGGATATTCGGCGTCAAATGCAAATTCACAGAAATCCTGTATACGGGGATCATCTGCGACAGCTCCGTTATTGCTTGCAACATTCACTGCAGTATTGACTCTGCTTCCGGAGAACCCAACTATGGATTCCTCATTATCCACAGGAGATGTGATGACATGACCATCCTTATCCACGGCTGCAAAAACAAACAGATTTTCGTCTTTAATACCCTTGTCATCACCGTCAAGATCAAGATAATCAATGGTTTCAAGATCTCCGTCATATGAGAACATCGGATCTACATCGCATCCCTTTGCAGTGTTGTCCTCTTTATTTTTCGCATCATAACTGAGTTCTCCCGATACCTCCACCATTCTGGACTCACCAAAACGGCACTCATCATCATAGTAGATATCCGGAACGTCATCGTCTTCGTCGTCAGCTGCGATCTTTACAGAACCTTCCTGATTTTCCTTCTTCTCCTTTTTCAGGAACTGGTTAAAGAGGTGATCCCAGATAACGCTGGTGGTGAAATAGAAGTTATCATCTCCCGAATAACCTGAACCCATGTAGGAGATAGTGGGGAAAACCTCATCGCCCTTATCTGCAAAATGAACGAATTTGCCCTGGCTTAGGATGAAGGGGTGGAGCGACGGATAAACTACTGATCCGCTTCCGCTTTCGTTGATCGAATCCTTTGACTTTCCGTTGTAAACCGTGGTACCGTCTGCAAGACCGTTTTTATACTGCTGGCTTGTGATCCATTGATACTTATTCTTGTCAAAGTCGGATACGTGATCGGCCATATACTTTGTGGAATTATCGACCGGACTACTGTCTACCTTATCCCTGGCATTACTTTTATATTCCAGGGGTACATCATTAACCCTGTAGTTATAGCTTCCACCATCATACTCATCTCCCACCTCATAGCAGTGGGCAATTTCATGTGCTACGGTAGGAAGCATGTCACGATCTGTCAGGGTGATAATGTTTGCAGGCTTTCCGTAGGTATAGCCCTGCCCGTTTCCGGTAGCGTCCTGACGGAACATTACAAAGGCCAGAATGATGTCATATTTATCTTTTCCGGTTTTTCTGTCCTTTACCTGAAGCTTGCTTGCTTCTTCCCAGAGCTCCTTCTGACCGTCATCCGTGCACATATCATATTTCGCATCTGATGCGTCCAGAACGTTTCCTTCCTCGATATTTATCTCCGCTGCGGGATAAACGTCCGAAAGATATGTCTTAATGAGATCGGTGACCTTTCCCTTGCCATACCAGTTGGTCCAGTATTCGTCGCAGGGAACCCCCTGTCTCACCATGCTTTCAGGGCATCCGCCGCCTTCTTTTTCCTCGTAGTGAACGTTGTTAGACTGTCCATAATAAGATGTAACGGGAACCGCAAGGATATTTAAGGGGTTGGTTTCATAGAAATGAATGTCCTTCCTGTTTGCGATCTCATCACTTCCGTTTTTCAGGCAGAAATCGTACTTGCCGGCTGCAGGCCCGGTTTCAAGGGCAACAGTGGCCATCAGCCCGGCATCATTGGAATTTTTATCATAAGACTGCTCAAATGAAAATGCTTCTCCCTTCCAGGTGAGTTCCGCATTATCACTGCCTGCTGCGGTATAATAGAGCTGCCAGTTTTCTACTTCTTTCTTAGCATCTTCCTCTTTCTTAGCCTGAAGATTTACCATAATGTAGGTCTTTTTGCTGGCTACAAAATTTTTCTGGAGCTCAGTATCGGCATCTTTGTCCTGATCCTTTTTTTCATGGTAGGAAAACCCCTGGTTGATCTCAATAATATACGGCTTGTTTGACTGAGATTCCTGAGGTTCCTGAGCCTCCGCTTTCAGGTTCCGGCTTCCGCTTACTGTTTCCGTGACTATGGGATCATCTGTTCCAATAATCTCCGCAGTTTCTTTTGCCGCGCTTACTTCACCGGCATACATAGTGACCGTATTTCCGGTAAAGAGCATAGCAGTAGCTGCAAACACAGCAACAGACTGCTTCAGCTTCTTTAATCCTTTCATAAATCCAACCTCCTTAATAAAGAAAGTTTATACATTTCAAATTATTATAGTATATAAAATAAAACCTTGCAATCACCGGGTACCGCTCTAGTCATTACGCATCCCTCTTTTTCTTCTCCGCTATAGCCACACTTTGTATTC
>CAMVGV010000045.1 GCA_947167135.1 uncultured Lachnospiraceae bacterium | reverse complement strand
TATATGGCAACTCCCGAAGGGAGTTGTCCGCCGAAGGCGGATCAATATGCGCGTAACCAATGGCGCATATTGACCGAAAAGGGAATTCATCAGGAATTCCCGAAGCGTATATGGCAACTCCCGAAGGGAGTTGTCCGCCGAAGGCGGATCAATATGCGCGTATCCAATGGCGCATATTGACCGAAAAGGGAATTTAGAACCGTCTGAGCCGTGAAGGGCAAAGTATTGGAGGCTGAAGCCATTAACAGAATAACAAGGGTGAACTGTTACAGTGATATAACGGCATTGACAAGATCCTTGCGGAACATTACAGTAGATTCTCCGGGCATTGCCCTTAGAATGATATAATTATTAAACGGAGGTAGAAAAAATGGCAGTTTTATCAATTATTTTAGGAATCATTATGATAGTGTGCGGATTTTCACTGATGTGTACGCCCCTCATCACCTTTCTCGGAGCAGGCTATTATATTGTAGCTCTCTTCTTTGTATATGGTCTTTTCGGCGTCATAAGAGGCTTCAGCACAAAGCGATTCGGTCTTGATTTTGTTTTTTCAATACTTAGCCTTATCTTCGGACTGATCGGTATATTTAAGCCCGGTGCAGTTCTTTTGACCGATTTCACGCTTATTTATTTTGCTGCAGCCTGGTTCCTTTTCCGCGGAATAGTAACCTTTGCGGTAGCCATCGGTGCAGATAAGGAAGTGCTTAGCGGATGGAGAAAAGCGCTTTGTATAATTCTCGGTATCCTCGAAATAGCGCTGGCTATATACTCTATAGCACATCCCATCATACTTGCCCTTACCATCGGATTCCTTATCGGCTTCTATTTCATAGAGTCGGGCTTCAACCTTATATTTGTTGCATCAGCTGTTTCCGCGGTAAAAGAAGAGGTAAACAACATGATCAATAGTTGAGGCCGGAAGGGGATCAGGTAATGTGGTGGACGACGAAGTGAAGAGTGAAGAAAAACTCTGACGGAAGCGTAAGCAACGATTTTATAGCGGGCAAAAGCGAAGCGTTTGCGAGCTTAATACAAGACAGGAAAAAATTGGCTGCCGCATCAGATGATGCGACAGCCTGTTTGTTTCGCAGGAGCTGCGAAAGGAAGTTTCGGGATACTGTCAGTTGCTTATCAGAGCTGCTGCGGAACCCATGTAATTGATGGTTTCGCTTGCTGTAAGGAACTTTCCCTTGATAATGTTCTGGTCGGAATCAAAGAAAACGACCTCCTGGGTCTCAGGTCTCTCACATACACCAAGATTGAAGTGCTGACTGGTATATACATCCGTAACATCGAAGTATGTCCATTCGTCGCCGTCTTCGTCAACCTCGGAAGAAGCTTCGTACTGTCCGCAGATAACATCTCCGGATCCGCCATTATTATCAAATCCGAAAAGGGATACATACTTGTTTCCGTCAGGACCGGTAAACATGGTGAATACAAGCTCCGTTCCGTCTTCGCCGGTACCGTAAGCACCTACATCTACCATGCTCTCATCCACATCAAGGAGTGAGAAAGAACCGTCAGAACTGCCTTCCTCAGCTGCTTCTTCCTCAGCGGGAGCCTCTTCTTCAGCTGCTTCTTCCTCAGCGGGAGCCTCTTCCTCAGCGGGAGCCTCCTCTTTTGCTGTCTCTTCCTGAGCAGCAGGGGCCTCGGCTGTTTTTCCTCCGCCGCAGCCTGTGAACAAAAGTCCGGTCATAGAAAGACCAAGTAAAAGTGTGAGTAATCTTTTTTTCATAAATTCCTCCTGTGATAATGCAGTTAATACTATTGCGGAAGCCGGTGGAAAATTACAGAGTTATCCGACTTCCAAAAAAAATTATATATCAGTATTTCTAATATTTGTCAACATTCTTAAAATACTTTTCTGTTTACTTAAAAATTTTTATGTGTTTTGATTTGGAAATATAACTATAGTAAAATTTCTATTGAATTACTTCGGCTACTGATTAGAATAGAAGAATGAATGTTGTATATCTTTGAAAAGATTCTGCAGATAGTTTTGGATCAAAAGAGGTTAATGAAATGAATGACTTTTTGTTTGTGGCATCAATGATGCTTTTTCTGATAGTAGTTATCGGTTTTATCAATGAAAAGGTGACGCATCTTACTTATGAGATCTCGCTGCTGCTTTTTTCGGCCGTGGCAGGGGGCATCATAACCCTGACCCTTGCGGGAAGCGGCGGGCTTTCCATAAAAGAGGTGCTTCAGAGTGTTCAGGTTTTTGATCTGAATAAGTTCCTTATGAAGGGCGTTCTCTGCTTTATGCTTTTTGCGGGAGCGAGAAACCTGAAGCTCTACGACTTCAGGAAGAATGCAAAATCCGTATCTGTTCTGGCCTTTTTATGTACTCTCCTGGGAGCCTGTATCTATGGTCTCTTGTTCTTTGCCCTGTCACTCACACTGAAGCTCGGATTTTCTCTTCCTATGTGTCTTATGTTCGGAAGCATTATCGCCCCTACGGATCCAATCGCAGCCACAAGCATCCTGAAGAAGTTCGGACTTCCGAAAAAAACAGGCTTTCTTATGGAGGCGGAATCACTCTTAAATGACGGAGTGGGAGTTGCGCTCTTTGTCTGCTTTTCCGGAATGGTTGCCGCAGGGGAGAGCGGCTCTTTTATCCTTCTGATGTGCAGGGAGATACTCGGAGCCGTGCTTATAGGTACAGCGGTAAGCGCAGTCTGCCTTTTTTTACTTTTTCATACGGAGGACTCCCAGAGAAAAATATTCACGTCCCTCCTGTCGGTATCTCTTTCCTTTTTCCTCTGTGAGCTCCTTGGCTGCTCCGGAGCCATTGCCTGTGTGGTTAACGGGGTTTTGTTTTCCACCGTTAGGGAAAGGGTAAACAGGGATCAGGAGCTCGCGGAGCTCGATTCCTTCTGGGAAAGTCTGGATGTACTCCTGAATTCGGTATTATACGTGATACTTGGTCTTTCCTTTGTACGTATACTGCAGATGCCAATGGTCGGGATACTATCCGTGGCTGCGGTACTTATCAACTTTATATCCCGTTATGTAAGCGTCTTTACAGGTACTGTTTTCATGGGAACACTGCCGGACGGATACAAAAGAAGCGGCTTTTCCCTGCTGTTTACCTGGGGAGGCTTAAGGGGAGGTCTGTCCATTGCCCTTGCAATGAGTACCCGGGGCTTTGTTTCGGGAGAGAATTACCATGTTATTCTTGGCTGCGCCTATGCCATAGTATTCTTTACCACGGTGGTTCAGGGTCTTACAATGAAGAAGGTATTCAGTATATGCTCATAATGGTGAAACCGCCGGGGGATATATGATATGATAATGGATGTGGCAGGCGAGGGGGGAAGATTCTTCGGGCTTCGCCCTCAGAATGACAATGGAATGACCCTCAGAATGACAATGGAATGACCCTCAGAATGACAATGGAATGTCGCTCAGGAGAATATGTGATATTGGAGGAATCGTAAGGGTATGGATAATCAATCTGCCCTGGAAAGGGTAAAAAAGAACAAGTTTAAGCTGATCCTTGTATATCTGCTTTTTGTTTTCATAAATATTTCCGTAAACCGGCTTGTAAAGTATTTCGGCCTCCCTCTTTATGTCGATAATATAGGAACTCTTCTCGGAGCTGTTCTTGGAGGTTATCTGCCGGGCATATTTGTGGGTTATATTACCAACATCATTAATTCCACTGCGGATATCACAAATATGTACTATGCGGGTATCAGCGTTCTGATTGCCATAACCTCCACATTTTTTGCCGAAAAGGGTTTTTTCGGGAGCTTTTTTAAGTCTCTCATCACCATCCCCTTTCTTGCGTTTATTGGCGGGGTTCTGGGATCGATCCTTACCTGGTTTATCTTCGGCCCTTCGGAGCAGGGCTTCGTATCCCAGATATCCTATGACTTTTTGCTGGACGTGGTCGATAAGGCCATTACCGTTATCTGCACCTACGGCCTTTTGAAGATAATGCCGAAGGACACGGCTTCGCTATTAAGCCTCACGGACTGGAAGCAGAAGCCCCTTAGTAATGAGGAGATAGATGAAGTAAAGAGAACGGGTACCAGAGGGCTTTCATTAAAGAGCGAGATATCCATTCTTGTATGTTTGATAATGCTCTTTGTCACAGTGGCAACTACCGCCATAAGCTTTGTTCTCTATAGGAACCAGTCAATGGAGCAGTACAAGGAGATGAGTATCGATGCCGCCAAATTTGCGGCTGCATCCATAGATCCGGAAAAGGTTGATGAATTTATCGAAATGGGAGATGCTTCACCGCAGTATCTGGAAACGGAAGACAAGCTGAGGGGTATTCTGCAAAGCTCCGGAAGCATAAAGTATATTTATGCATACAGGATGACGGAGCAGGGATATAAGGTGGTATTCGACCTTGATACGGATGGACTTGAGGGAGAGAAGGCAGGAACGCTTCTTCCATATGAAAAGGATTTCCTTCCCTTTAAGAAGGAGCTGCTGAACGGAAGACAGGTGGATCCCGTGGTAGTAAGTGACCGCTATGGATGGCTGCTTTCGGATTATGAACCGGTATTTGACAAAAACGGTAATTGCGTCTGCTATGCCTGTGCGGATATCAGTATGGAGGATATAGTCAGTAACGGAATAAGCTTTCTTGCAAAGATACTGTCTCTGTTCATAGGCTTCTTTATCCTTGTGCTGGTGCTCTCTCTATGGTTCTTTAATTATCACCTGACCTATCCGGTAGGAGCAATGACACACGCATCCGGAGAATTTGCCTATAGCAGCGGACAGGCGCTTGAGGTAAGCGTTGACAGGATGAGAGCTCTTGATATCTCCACCGCAAATGAGCTTGAAAATCTGTATCAGGTTCTCGTAAAGACCCTTAGCGATACCGTGAGATACCTGGAGGAGGTTAAGGAGAAGAGCGACCAGATAGAGTTTATGCAGAGCGGACTCATCTATGTGCTTGCAAATCTCGTGGAGAGCAGGGACAAGTGTACAGGGGATCATATCCGCAAAACCGCCGCTTACGTAAGGCTTATAATGGAGCTCCTGAAGGAAAACGGTGTCTACAGCGACTATATGGATGATGAGGAATATGTGAAGACCGTGAATTATGCGGCGCCTCTTCATGATGTGGGAAAGATACAGGTATCCGATGTAATCCTGAATAAGCCCGGAAGGCTGACGGATGAGGAATTCACAGAAATGAAGAAGCATACCACTGCCGGAAAGGACATTATTGAAAGTGCGATAAAGCTTACCGGAGATTCCGGTTATCTCAGGGAAGCACTTAATGTGGCTGCCTATCACCATGAGAAGTGGGACGGGACCGGGTATCCCACGGGGATAAGCGGAGAGGACATTCCTCTTTCCGCACGCATAATGGCGATCTCCGATGTGTTTGATGCCCTGCTGTCAAAGAGAAGCTATAAGGAGCCTATGAGCTATGACACCGCCTTTGGCATTATAGAGGAGGGCGCCGGAAAGAGCTTTGATCCGGCGATCGTAAAGGTATTTCTGGAGAACCGGGACAGGGTCATTGAAACCGCTGAGGATAATAAGATAATGATCGGAAATGTTATAGAAGAGGAGAGCTGACAGCTTGTATACAGCACGAATAAACAGATATTCAGACATGAAGTACTATAGGTGCGGACAGTCGGGGCTGAAGCTGCCCGGGATATCCTTCGGCTTATGGCATAATTTCGGAGGCAGTGCGGATAAGGAGAATATGAAGGCACTGATTTTCACTGCCTTTGATTCGGGTATAACACATTTTGACCTTGCGGATAATTACGGGCCGGAGCCGGGCGATGCAGAGATCAATTTCGGAAGGATCCTTAAGGAGGAGCTTTACGGGTACCGGGATGAAATGATAATCACCACAAAGGCCGGATATGATATGTGGGAGGGTCCTTACGGAAGCTGGGGCAGCAGAAAGCATATCATGGCAGGTCTCGACCAGTCCCTTAAAAGGCTGGGACTTGACTATGTGGATATCTTCTATCATCACAGGATGGATCCCGGCACTCCTTTGGAGGAAAGCATGGGAGCCCTTAGTGATATCGTAAGATCCGGAAAGGCTCTTTACGCAGGTTTATCAAATTATGACGGACCAACCCTTAATAAGGCGGCAGCTTTACTCGATGAGTTTAAATGCCCTTTCATAATAAACCAGAACCGCTATTCCATCTTTGACAGGACCATTGAAAGGAACGGACTTAAGGCTATGGCCGCTAAGCTCGGAAAGGGGATAATAGTCTTCAGTCCTCTGGCACAGGGGCTATTAAGTGAAAAATACCTGAATGGCATTCCGGAGGACAGCAGGATAAGGAGGGACGGCCGGTTTTTAAGTGAGGACTCCGTCACTCCCGAAAAGCTTGATGCCGTGAGAAGGCTGAATGACCTTGCGAAGAAGCGGGGCCAGACCCTGCCCGAAATGGCTCTTGCCTGGGTCCTCCGCGACGGAGTCGTTACCAGTGCCCTTATAGGAGCGTCAAAGAGCGGACAGATACTGGATAACGTAAAGGCTCTGAATAACACGGAATTCAGCGAAGAGGAGCTTAGGCTGATCGATGAATGCTATTCACAGGCAGTGTCATTCTGAGCTCTTATGGTCGTGTCATTCTGAGCGAAGCGAAGAATCTTTCATAATCGGAGGGAAGATCCTTCGTCGCTACGCTCCTCAGGATGACAAGGACAAGGCGCTAAGGATGACAGGGACAAGGCGCTCAGGATGACAAGGACAAGGCGCTAAGGATGACAGGGACAAGGCGCTAAGGATGACAGGGACAAGGCATTCTGGACGACGGGGTATAGGGTATTGCAATTTATCCTCGACTATGTTATCCTTTACAGGCTGTTTATAAAACGGTTTGTAATTTTGGATCGCGGGTTGGTAATCTACGGTCAGGGAAGAAAGGTGAGTATCATGAATCAGGAAATTCAGCCTAAATATTATCAGGCAAAGGTAACTTGTAACTGCGGAAATACTTTTACGACAGGCTCCACAAAGCAGGAAATAAGAGTTGAAGTCTGCTCAAAGTGTCATCCCTTCTATACGGGAATGCAGAAGGCAACCCGTGCTGACGGCAGGATCGACAAGTTCAATAAGAAGTATGGTATGAAGGGATAAGATCAAGGATTTCGGCCGTCACCTTACGGGTGGCGGCTTCTTCTTTTTTGAGGGAAAGTGAATGGAAAAAAACTGTAATGCAAAATACTCCGGCATAGGAGGACAGGCCGTTATGGAAGGCGTAATGATGAGAAATAAGGATGATTACGCTGTGGCTGTAAGGAAGCCTGACGGGGAAATGGCCGTGATAAAGGACAAATATACGGGGATAATACCGTCGGAATCGGTGTCGAAGATACCAATACTAAGGGGGATCGCCGGCTTCATCGATTCCCTGGTGCTTGGGATGAAGGCCATAAATTATTCCGCTGATTTCTTTGCGGAGGAGACAGAGGACGAAAAAAAGGATGAGACAAAAGAAAATGCGGGAGAGGCCTCAGATCCGGAAAAGAAATCCGGGAATGTTGAGGTCATGAGTGCATCCGAAAAGAAAGGCGGAATGGGAGCCCTCTCAATAGCGGTAACCATAGTCGCGCTGTTTTTCTCCCTGGGTCTCTTCATGGTAATACCCTATTACCTCTCCCTTGTTTTTTCAAAGTGGGTGGGCTCCACAAAGCTCCTTGCCCTTATTGAAGGTATCATAAGGCTCGGGATCTTTGTGATCTATATTAAAGCCATTTCCCTTATGGAGGACATAAAGCGGGTATTCCGTTATCACGGAGCCGAGCATAAATGCATAAACTGCCTGGAAACGGGACATGAGCTTAATCTTGAGAATGTGCGTGCCGCATCCAGGGAGCACAGACGCTGCGGCACCAGCTTTCTGTTGTATGTAATGGTTGTTTCCATACTTTTCTTTTCGCTGATAGATCTGGAGAGCAGGATCCTCCGGGCAGTTCTTCGTATCGTTCTTATACCCCTTATTGCAGGGGTGGCATATGAATTTATAAGGCTGGCGGGACGGAGCAATAACCCTGTAGTACGTTCCCTTTCCGCACCGGGACTTCTGATGCAGAAGCTTACGACCGCGGAGCCCGATGATGATATGATACTTGTGGGAATAGCTTCGGTCGAGGCTGTTTTTGACTGGAGACAGTATCTGAAGGAAAACTTCGGCAATGAATTATAGTGAAGCTATCTGCTACGGCGACAGTGAGCTTTCGGAGGCGGGGATAGGGGATCACAGGATCGACAGCGGATTACTGCTTATGTTTGTCACAGGCCGTGACAGAACCTTTCTTCTGACAGACGGAAAAGAGACAGAGCTTGGAAGCAGCGAAGAAAAACGCTACAGGGAGGCGATAGAAATGAGAAAACGTCACGTCCCCCTGCAGTTGATCACCGGGTATACGGATTTTATGGGATTAAGCTTTGCCGTTTCGGAGAATGTGCTTATCCCAAGGATAGATACGGAATTTCTGGTGGAGGAAGCCCTGAAGATCATTCCTGACGGTTCGGAGATCCTCGATATGTGCACCGGCAGCGGGTGCATCCTGTTGTCTGTAATGAAATACAAAAACGACATAAGAGGAACCGGCGCCGACATCTCCGGTCCGGCATTGGAGCTTGCAGGGAAAAATGCCGCGGCTCTCGGTATTGCCGGCGCAGAGTTTATAAAAAGTGACCTTTTTGAGAATATAAGCGGTGTATTCGATCACATCCTCTGTAATCCACCCTATATCAAAAGTAAAGAGATAAAAGGACTTATGGAGGAAGTGAGGCTCTATGAGCCCTTAAGCGCACTGGACGGCGGTGAGGACGGGCTTTTCTTTTACAGACGTATGGCGGAGGAGGCTAAGTCCCACCTCGCAGGCGGAGGCAGCCTTATATTTGAGACGGGGCATGATGAGGGAGAGGCTGTACGCACCATACTTAAAGAGGCCGGATACAGGTATATTGAGGTTTTAAGGGATTATTCCGGAAACGAAAGAGTAGTGAAATGTTTGAAAAGCTGAATGAAATGGTATTGAAGTACGAGGAGATAACGGAGAGACTCAATAACCCCGGAACCAGCGAGGATTCGAAGCTCTATATGGAGTTATTGAAGGAACAGGGAAGGCTTTCTCCCGTGGTTGAAGCCTACAGGGCGTATGAGGAAAATGAGAGGGCTGTTTCGGATTCGGAGGAGATGATAAGGTCTGAGGACGATCCGGAGCTAAAGGCTCTTGCAAAAGAGGAGCTTAATGACGCTCTGAAGAAGAGGCCGGTTCTTGAAAGGGAGCTGAAAATAAAGCTTATCCCGAAGGATGAGGACGACGACAGAAACGTGATCGTCGAGATAAGAGCCGGAGCGGGAGGTGAGGAGGCAGCTCTTTTTGCCGGCAGTCTGTACCGTATGTATGTAAAATATGCGGAAAAGAACGGCTTCACGGTGGAGACCACGGATGTTGAGGATACGGGGATCGGAGGCTTCAAGTTCGTGAGCTTCATGATAAACGGGAAGGGCGCTTATTCAAAGCTGAAGTACGAGAGCGGGGTACACAGGGTGCAGAGGGTTCCGGAAACGGAATCCGGAGGAAGGATACATACTTCGACAGCCACAGTGGCCATTATGCCGGAGGCTTCGGAAATAGAGGTAAATATCGATCCAAATGACTGCCGTATTGATGTGTTCCGGGCTTCGGGAAACGGGGGACAGTGTGTAAACACAACGGATTCCGCCGTAAGGCTCACGCATTATCCAACGGGAATAGTCATATCCTGTCAGGATGAGAAATCCCAGATAAAGAATAAGGCAAAGGCCTTTAAGGTTCTCAGGGCGAAGCTCTATGAACTGAATAAGGAAAAGGCCCACGCGGAGGAAGCGGATTTAAGGAGATCACAGGTCGGAACCGGTGACCGTTCCGAGAAGATAAGAACCTATAATTTTCCGCAGTCGAGACTTACGGATCACAGGATCGGGCTCACCATTTATTCCCTGGAAAAGGTAATGGAGGGAGATCTGGATAATGTGATAGAGGCCCTGACCGGTGCAGATATGGCGGAAAAGCTTGCCGAGCTGGGTGAATGATCTTCTTGATAGAGAAGAGCAAAAAAGATATAATCACTCTGTATGGCTGATACAGATAATGAAAAACTTAAAAGCCTTGAAGCAGAACTGAAAAGCACGAAACAGATGCTTTCAATGCTGCTTGACAACATACCAGGGGGAGTCATGGAATATGACGCCGAAAGCGAAAAGATAGGCTATGTGAGCGAAGGCTTATTAAACATTTTCGGCTGCTCGGAGAAGAGCTTCAGGGAGCATTTTTTTAACAGCTTCGAGCTCTTTGTCTATAAGTATGACAGGGCAATGGTCAGGGAACATATAGCGAACCAGACCTTGTTCTTTGACAGTGTGGAGCTTACCTACAGGGTACGGGGGCTTACGGACGATATAGTCTGGGTCTACCATAAGGGCAGGCTTTATACGGACAGCGAGGGCAAGAAAAGATTCCTCGTGGTATTGAATGATGTTACAAATGAGAAGCTTATACAGGCCGAGCTCCAGAGAAATACGGAGCAGCTCTTTATGGAGACCGAGAGGCTGAAGCTCATTGAAGAGGCCGTGGACAACACGGAATATGACTATAATGCCATAAGTGATATCATGGAGACCTCCGAAAAGGACAGGGAGGGAAAGCGCAGGGTCATAAGGCATTTCCTGGCGAATAAGCGGCTGGGTGACGTTATTCATCCGGATGATCTGGATACCTGTACCGCTCTTTTTGAAGAGTGCCTTAAGGGTGTGAGAAAGGGTACGGTTGAATACAGGATAAAGTCCGGGGACAGCAGGGACTATGTATGGTTCAGAATGAGCTATGCAAGCTTCACGGACAAGCAGGAAAGAGTAATAAGGGTCATCGGCTCGGCGAAGGATATCACCGAGGAAAAGATGAGAACCGAGGAGCTGGAGGAAAAGGCTTTAAGGGACGGTATGACCGGGCTCTTAAATAAGACCGCCATGCAGTCTATGGTTGAGAAGTGCCTATCGGATGGCGACGTAAATTCCTGTCACGCTATGATGATGATAGACACCGACAACTTCAAGAACGTAAATGATACCCTGGGTCATGATTTCGGAGACAGGGTCATAAAATTTGTTGCGGGGTGTATAAGGGAAACCTTCCGGGAGTCTGATTATGTGGGACGGATGGGAGGAGACGAATTTATGGTCTTTATGAGGAACACCACCCGCTATATCGCAGAGGAAAGGGCGAAGAATCTAAATAAGGCCATCAAAAAGGATTTCTCCGACAGGGGAAAGACCGTGGGGATAAGCTGCAGTATCGGGATCTCCTATTTTGCGAGGGACGGGGCAGATTACGAAAGCCTGTTCAGAGCCTCGGACAAAGCACTTTATGAAGCAAAGGAAGCGGGCAAGAACTGTTACCGCATATACAGATATTGAATAAAACGGGAAGCAATATAAAAGCCATAGCAGTCATACTGTCTTCGTTTATGGGACTTTTTTCGGTTACGGGCTGTAGTGATGTCACCGTAAAGGATAATAATCTCCTGGGATATCAGGCGGTTTCCGGGAAGGAATATGACGCAGCGCTGCAGTTTTTTGATGCCGCAGAAAAGGAGCATGAAAATCTGCAGGAGGCATACAGGGGCAGGGGCATAGCCTATATGGGCAAGGCGGATTACAAAAATGCCGTTTCCTCCCTGAAGGCTTCCTTAAGCGAGTCCGACGGACGGATAGGAGAGCTGGAATTTGATACGGCTTTTTACCTTGCTGTAGCGGAATTCAGAAACGGAGACCCTTCCGCGTCAAAGGAAACCTGCACCTCAATAATCAACCTGAGGCGTGATGACCCGGATGCCTTTTTCCTCCGCGGAAAGGCCGAGCTTGCCCTCGAGGAAACGGATATGGCGGTCAGAGATTTTAATTCCGCCGTTTCCCTGAAAAAGGATGATCCGGATCTGTATATAGATATTTATGAGTGTCTCATTAATGCGGGAGCCTCCGACGAGGCCGGAACATTCCTTAAGAGCGCCATGGAGCTTACAAAGATAAATGATTTCCAGAAGGGGAAGCTCAGTTACTTTATGGGTGAGTATGACGAGGCAAAGGACAGGCTGGAGGCCGCGAGAGGCGACGGATCCGATCCGGAGCTGATCCTCTGGCTCGGGAAAACCTATGAAGCTCTGGGAGACAAGTCCTATGCGGCTTCACTCTACAAGACCTACCTCGAGGATAATCAGGGAAATGTGGAGATATATAACCAGCTGGGACTCTGCGAAATGGATACCGGAAACTACGCGGAGGCTCTTCAGTCCTTTGAAACCGGGTTAAAGCAGGGGGACAGCGAGATAGTACAGTCACTTTTATTCAATCAGATAGTGGCATATGAGTACCTCTCCGATTTCAAAAAGGCAGCGGTGCTTATGGAGAGCTACCTGAAAAGCTATCCCGATGACGAGGCCGCTGAGAGGGAATACAAATTTCTGAAAACACGGTGAGAACTGTCATCCTGAGCGGAGCGAAGGATCTTACAAAACCATCAAACGGAGGAAAAGAATTTGATAAAAAAGCTGATAGAAAAGATCAAAGAGACAAAGGCACCTGTCTGTGTAGGACTGGATCCCAATCTCTCCTTTGTTCCTGAGCAGATTAAAAAGGAGGCCTTTGAGGAATTCGGCGAAAGCCCCGAGGGTGCAGGGGAGGCTATCTTCAGGTTCAATAAGGGGATAGTGGATGCGGTATATGATCTTATCCCTGCCGTGAAGCCCCAGATCGCAATGTATGAGCAGTTTGGGATCCCGGGCTTAAAGGCATTCAAGGACACCGTGGACTACTGCCATGAAAAGGGACTTCTGGTCATCGGGGACATTAAGAGGGGTGATATCGGAAACACCTCAATGTCATACGCAAAGGCCCATATCGGTGAAATTGAGATAGGCTCGAAGCTTTTCCGGCCCTTCAATGAGGATTTCTGCACCGTGAATCCCTATCTCGGCAGTGACGGTGTGCAGCCCTTTATAGATATCTGCGGCAAAAGTGATGCGGGGATCTTCGTTCTTGTAAAGACCAGTAATAAGTCCTCCGGTGAATTCCAGGACAGGACTTCGGAGGGAAGGCCTCTGTATGAAATAGTAGCCGATCACGTTGAAAAGTGGGGCGCTGCCTCTATGGAAGGTGATTATTCCAATGTGGGGGCTGTGGTCGGAGCCACCTATCCCGAAATGGGAAGGACACTCAGAAAGATCATGCCACACGCCTATATACTCGTGCCCGGATACGGGGCACAGGGAGGAAAGGCTGAGGATCTGAAGGGCTTTTTCAATGACGACGGACTCGGAGCTATAGTAAATTCTTCAAGAGGGATAATCGCTGCATACACGAAGGAACCCTACAATGGAAGGTTTGACGGCTTAAGCTATGCGGACGCGGCGAGGGAAGCAGTAAAGGATATGCTGGAGGATATAAATGGAAGCTTATAAGAAAGAATTCATAGAGTTTATGCTTGACTGCGAGGTTCTTAAGTTCGGGGACTTCGTTACAAAGAGCGGAAGGAACACACCCTTTTTCATTAACACCGGCTTTTACAGGACGGGAGCACAGCTAAAAAAGCTCGGGGAATATTATGCAAAGACTATACATGACGCCTTCGGCGATGACTTTGATGTACTCTTCGGTCCGGCCTACAAGGGTATTCCTCTCTCCGCAGCCACGGTCATAGCTTTCAGTGAGCTGTACGGCCGCGAGATAAGATACGCTTCGAACCGTAAGGAAATAAAGGATCACGGAGACAAGGGGATTCTTCTCGGGGGACCCTTAGGTGACGGAGACAGGGTGGTGATAATCGAGGATGTTACTACTGCAGGAACCTCAATAAGAGAAACACTGCCGATCATACAGGCCCGGGGGGATATTTCGGTGCTGGGACTCTGTGTTTCGGTTGACAGAGAGGAAAGGGGAGAGGGCGAAAAGTCTGCCCTTACGGAAATCTCGGAAAAGTACGGAATGAAGACTACGGCTATAGTAAAAATGTCCGAGGTCACGGAGTACCTTTTAAGACATGAGGTAAAAGGGCAGAAGATCATCAGCGAAAAGCTGAAAGAAGCCATAGACGATTATTATCGGAAATACGGTGTGAATTAATGTCATTCTGAGCATTTAATGTCATTCTGAGCATTTAATGTCATTCTGAGCATTTAATGTTATTCTGAGCATTTAATGTCATTCTGAGCGAAGCGAAGAATCTGATCGCGAAGCGAAGATTCTTCAGGAAAGGGAATCAAATGGAAAACAATGAACATATCTACAGGAGCATGAGATTTTCCGGAACGGTAAATATCATTATAGGTGTGCTGATCTTAGTCGTGGGACTGGTAAGCGGGATACTGCTTCTTATTTCCGGAGGAAAGCTTATCACGGGAAAATCCAGGATAATCTTCTGATGTTCTTCAGCAGAAAGTATCTTTTTACCAGTAAGAAGACCTCATATAAGGGTATAGCATCGCTTATCAGCGGTGCGATTTCTCTTGTTTCATTTCTTGTGTGCCTGTCCGTTGTACTGAAGTCCGGAGGCAATGCTGATGCCAGACTTGGTGCAGTGGGCTTTCTGTCCTGCCTTTTCAGCTTTGCCGGTGTCATTATCGGGATAGTGAGTCTTGTGGAAAAAGAGACCTTCAGGCTCTTTCCGAGGCTTGGAACCGTCATTTCCGTTCTTACACTTATTCTCTGGGGAGGTGTGATCTATGTCGGATTCACAGTTGTCTGATATCGCCGAGCGGTATTCGCTGGCTATGGGGCGCATACGTGAGATCCCTGATGAAAATATACTGAAGGAAAAATACCGGGAATATTTCAGGAGAGGTGCCTTGTTTTTTCTGGATCCGTCCTATGGGGATACGCTGCCCGGCAGATATGAGGAAAGCTATTTTGATCCGGCCCGGGCCGTCCGTGATCTGGGTGACGGCATCGGACAGCTTCTTTCCTTTGTGGCATATGAGAGCCTAAATGTGATCCCCTTCAGAGCCGAAAAGAGGCTGTTCGATGAGCTTATACTTATTGAGCTCTTTCTTGAGATATACAGCTTCTTCCTGTCTGAGGAGGGTGAAGGAACTCCTTCGAAGGAGAGCCTTAAGAGCATTATCCGGAGCTTTGTTTTTGACTATATGGAGCACAGCGTAGGGGAAAGGGTCAGGGCGCAGATAGATCCCGCCAATGATTTCGCGCTTCGCATAATAATGGAGTCGGATCTTTCGGAGCCCTCTTATCTGGAGGCCTTCGGTGAATATATCGATGATGATACGAGAGAGATCTCCGCTTATCTCGCCTCCCTTCCGGAGGAAAGGATAGCTGCCCTGGCAGATACCTTCACAGAGGGATTCAGGAAGGGTTTCATCATTACAAATAAGGATATCACAAAGAAGAAGACCGTATGCATAAGATACAGTCTGGGTTTTGAAAGGGTAGTAAGGGAAGCCGTCAGGAATTTTGAGAAAATGGGATTAAAGACGGTGCTTATGAGACGCGCCCTCTACAGTGCAAACAGGAATTCCTCCGTAAGGGTAGGTTACAGCGGGGCTGTGTCAAATAAGCAGATGGAATTCGACCACAGGAACGACAAGGCCGTTTTTGTGGACAGGGCCTTCTTAGAAAGGAAGCTCGAGATCCTGGAAAAAGCCTATGAGGAGCATAAGGAACTCGCAGGGGTCTTTGCGGGACCCGCGGTTCTGGAAACCTTCGGGGAGGAGCCCTTTTCTCCGGTGATCAAGAAGGAGGTTTTGAGGGAAACGAGGGCACAGCAGAATATAATGCTGAAGCTTTCCGCCGAAATGGGAAAGATCGTTAACCGTTATATGCCGGGGGAAGAACGTTCATTTACCATTATATCCTTCCCGGTTCCGAAGATAGGACCGGATTTCAGGGCTATATTTGATGAGACCGTAAGGGTGAATACACTTGATTACGAAAAATACAGGAACATTCAGGAGAAGCTTATCCTTGCCCTGGAGAAGGGGCGTTTCGTAAGGGTAAAGGGAAGAAACGGCAACAGGACGGATATCAGGATATCCCTCTGCCCGTTAAAAAACCCCGAAAAAGAGACGGTATTTGAAAACTGTGTTGCGGATGTAAATATCCCCCTCGGAGAGGTGTTCACATCCCCGTCCCTTCCGGGAACCGAAGGAATACTTCATGTGTCAGAGGTCTACCTCTTCGGCTTAAGATACGAAAATCTGGAGATCAGGGTGAAAGACGGCTTTGTAACGGATTATACCTGCACAAACTTTTCTTCTGAAGAGGAAAACAAAGAGTACATAAAGGAAAACATACTTCATAACCACGAGACACTTCCGGTGGGCGAATTTGCCATCGGAACAAACACCACAGCCTATGCAATGGCAAAGAAGTACGGTATCTTCTCAAAGCTTGAGATCCTTATAGCAGAGAAAACAGGCCCCCACTTTGCCTTCGGCGATACCTGCTACAGCCGCGCGGAGGACATTCCGGTCTACAATCCGGACGGACGGGAGATTATCTCAAGGGACAATGAGCTTACCGAAAAAAGAAAGACGGATGAGTCCTTCAGGTACTTTGAATGCCATACGGATGTGACCATTCCCTATGACGAGCTGGGATCCATAGTGTCTGTGGATGATGAGGGGAATGAATATCCCGTGATTATGAACGGCTTATTCGTGCTGGAAGGCACTGAGGAGCTGAACGCTCCGCTTTCATTTTCCTCCGGGACATGATAAAATGAAAAATCAAAAAGCGGTTAAGGACCGCTTTTTCAATGAATGTTGGTAACTGTTCCGAACTGACACGAATGATGGGGAATAAGGATATGCCGGAAATAGGAATAGTAATGGGCTCGGATTCGGATCTGCCGGTAATGAACAAGGCAGCTGATGTGCTGGATGAGCTCGGGATAGAATATGAGATGAGTATCATTTCCGCCCACAGGGAACCGGAGGAGTTCTTTGAGTGGGCGAAAAATGCGGAGAAAAGAGGGATAAAGGTAGTGATCGCGGGAGCCGGAATGGCAGCACATCTCCCGGGGATGTGTGCCGCCTTATTTCCCCTGCCTGTGATAGGAGTGCCGATGTACAGCAAGTCACTGTCAGGGACGGATGCGCTGTATTCCATACTGCAGATGCCTCCCGGGATACCTGTTGCTACGGTAGCCATAGACGGAGCAAAAAATGCCGGGATTCTTGCCGCAAAGATACTGGCTGTAAACGACGGGGCTCTCCTTGACAGATTAAAGGCTTTCTCCGAAAAAATGAGGGATGAAGTAAAAAATAAGGACAGTAAGCTAAAAAAAACCGGAAGAAAGGATTATTCATGAACGACTACAAAAGTGCCGGTGTGGATATCGAGGCCGGATACCGCTCCGTGGAGCTTATAAAAAAGCATGTGGAAAGAACACTGCGTCCCGAGGTTATCGGCGGACTCGGCGGGTTTTCCGGTGCATTTTCATTAAAGGATTTTTCGGGGATGAAGGAGCCGACCCTGCTTTCCGGTACAGACGGTGTCGGAACGAAGCTGAAGCTTGCCTTTATACTTGATAAGCATGACACTGTCGGCATAGACTGTGTTGCAATGTGTGTAAACGACATAGCCTGCGCGGGGGGAGAGCCTCTTTTCTTCCTGGATTACATAGCCTGCGGAAAGAATTATCCCGAAAAAATAGAAAAGATCGTTAAGGGTGTGGCGGAAGGCTGTAAAATGAGCGGAGCCGCCCTTATAGGCGGAGAAACTGCCGAAATGCCGGGATTTTATCCGGAGGATGAATACGATCTCGCAGGCTTTGCCGTCGGGATCGCGGACAGGGCTGAGATGACGGACGGATCGGAAATAGTTCCGGGAGATGTACTTATAGGTATCGCTTCCAGCGGAGTACATTCAAACGGCTTTTCACTTGTCAGAAAGATATTTCCTATGAATGAGAAAAGCCTGAACCGGTATTTTGATTCCTTAGGTTCGTCTCTCGGGGAAGCGCTCCTTACACCTACAAGGATATATGTTCCTGCCTTAAAGGCTCTGAAGGAAGCAGGGGTCAGGGTAAAGGGCTGCAGCCATATCACCGGTGGAGGCTTCTACGAGAATATCCCCAGGATGCTGCCTGAGAATACAGGGGCGAAGATAGAGAAGGCGTCCTACAGTATCCCTCCCATATTCGGGATGATAATGGCCGAGGGAGATATAGAGGAGCATATGATGTATAATACCTACAATATGGGCATAGGTATGGTTGCCGCAGTCAGTGAGGCTGATGCCGATAAGGCGGTAAATATCCTTGAAGAGACGGGTGAGAAAGCATATATTATCGGTGAAGCCTTCAGATCCGATGAAAGGTGCGTGAAGCTATGCTGAGGGTCGCAGTACTTGTAAGCGGCGGAGGAACCAATCTCCAGGCACTGATCGACGGCGTGGGTTCCGGAAGCATACAGAATGCAAAGATCGTAAAGGTCATAAGTAATAAGAGCGCTGTTAAGGCTCTTGAAAGAGCGGAAAAAGCAGGGATCCCCTCAGAGGTCATAAGAAAAGGTGATTTTGAAAAAGCTGCGGATTTTGAGAAGGCTCTTATCGACAGCATTGAGCAGTCGGATGCGGAGCTTATCGTACTGGCAGGATTTCTTCTGGTGCTGCCTCCGGCTCTCGTAAGAAAATATGAGAACAGGATAATAAATATCCATCCCTCACTTATCCCTTCCTTCTGCGGAAAGGGCTATTACGGTCTGAGGGTTCATCAGGAGGCTTTAAGAAGGGGAGTCAGGGTGACGGGTGCCACGGTTCACTTCGTGGATGAGGGCTGTGACAGCGGCCCCATAATCCTTCAGAAGGCGGTAAACATCATAAAGGGCGATACGCCGGAGACATTGCAGAAAAGGGTCATGGAGGAGGCGGAGTGGAAGATACTTCCGGAGGCCGTGAACCTTATAGCTTTAGGCAGGATAAAGGTTGTAAACGGAAAGGTTGAAATGACATGAACATCCTTATTGTAGGCGGAGGCGGCAGAGAGCACGCCATTGCCCAGGCTGTGAAAAAAAGTCCGAAATGCACAAAGCTCTACTGCGCCCCCGGAAATGCGGGCATAGCGGCTATGGCTGAATGTGCCGATATAAAGGTTATGGAGTTTGACCGTCTGGTCAAATTTGCAAAGAAGCATGAGATCGATCTTGCCATTGTGGGACCTGACGATCCTCTTGTGGGAGGACTTGTGGATGCCTTTGAGGAAGCAGGGATCAGGGCTTTCGGTCCGGAAAGGAAGGCAGCCATACTGGAGGGATCAAAGGCCTTCAGTAAGGAGCTTATGAAGAAATACGGCATTCCCACTGCCGGATATGAGGTATTCACGGATGCGGCAGCTGCTCTCTCCTATCTGGACAACGTGAAGTTTCCGATCGTTCTGAAGGCCGACGGGCTTGCTCTCGGAAAGGGAGTGCTGATATGCAATACGCTGGATGAAGCCCGGAACGGCGTGAAGGAGATAATGCTTGACAAAAAATTCGGTACCGCCGGGAACAAGATGGTCATTGAGGAATTTATGACGGGCCGGGAGGTATCGGTACTTACCTTCTGTGACGGAAAGACCATAAAGATCATGTCCTCGGCCCAGGATCATAAAAGGGCCGGAGACGGTGATACGGGATTGAATACCGGGGGAATGGGTACCTTTTCACCCTCTCCCTTTTATACCAAAAAGATCAATGACATATGCAAAAAGACCATCTTCCAGCCTACGGTCGACGCAATGAAGGCGGAAGGACGTGAGTTTAAGGGAGTCATTTTCTTCGGGCTCATGCTTACCGATTCAGGACCAAAGGTGCTTGAGTATAACGCAAGGTTCGGGGATCCCGAAGCACAGGTTGTTCTGCCCCGGATGAAGAACGATATAATAGACGTTATGGAGGCCTGCATCGACGGTACCCTTGGAAAGATAAAGCTTGAATTTGAGGACAATGCTGCCGTCTGCGTGGTTCTTGCATCGAAAGGCTATCCCGTGAAATACACAAAGGGTCATTTGATAAAGGGACTTGATAAATTCGATGAAAAGGACGGATATTACTGCTTCCATGCGGGTACAAAAAAGAGTACGAAGGGCATAGTCACAAACGGGGGAAGGGTCCTCGGTATAACAGCCAAGGGCAGTGATCTCCACAAGGCACGTTCAAATGCCTATGAGGCAGTTACCTGGGTGGATTTCGACAATAAATATTGCAGAAGGGATATCGGAAAGGCTATTGATGAAGTATGAATTTTTATGAGGAGAAATTCTTACACGATTATCATACTCCGGAGAAGTGCGAGAAATGCGGAGCTCCTCTTGCATATAAGGGGATAGGTGAGTATCGCTGTGAGAGATGCGGACATTTAATGTATGATGATTACGGGATCGTCAGGAATTATCTGGAGATTAATCCCGGAGCCACCTCCGGAATGGTCGCCAGAGCCACCGGTGTAAAGGAGTCCGAGATAAAGAATATGCTCCGGGAGGAAAAGCTGGAGATAAGGGAGGATTCCAGAACCTTCCTTCAGTGCGAGGCCTGCGGCAAGCCGATCACCTCAGGCAGATACTGCGAGTCCTGTTCAAAGCTAGCCGTTGCCGCAGCGAAGAAGAAGAAGGAAAAGGAAGCTCTGGAGGAAAAGAAGGAGCATGTATTCGGAGTTTCAACCGATTACACTATCGGAGAGGAAGGACGGAAGAGATTCCTCAGAAACAATGATGAGAAGAATTAGATTATCAATATTTTTTTCCGTATTGTCTGTTCTGTCACTTCTTTTCGGTTCCACCGCTATGGCATCGGAGAGATCGGCGGTGACAGACGGAACCGGTATACAGCTGAGAAGCGAGGCTGTTAACGGTGATATAATAAGGACACTGAATCCCGGGATCAGGCTTACGATAACCGATGAGCTGACCGGAAAGGACGGGATGAAGTGGTACAGGGTAAGCTCCAATTCCCTTAGCATTAACGGATTCCTACGATCGGATTTTCTCCGGAGCGGAAGATCGGCATCGGAGATCCCCCCGGGCAGTAAATTCAAGACTGCTTTTGATGAAGTGAAGATAATGAAGCTTCCGGGAGACCGGGAGGAGACAGTCTGTGTACTCCCCTTCGATACGGAATGTACCGTACGGTCAACCTCCTACGAGAGAGAAAGCGGCTACTACTGGTTTGATGTTTCCTTCAGTCCGGTAAACAGCGTCTCCTCAGGCTATGTCCGATATGATTATCTGAATACTGATGATTTTGAAAACGACCTGAAGAACCAGGGCTTCAGCGGAAGCTATACGGAGCTTCTGGCAGCACTTCATGAGCTTTATCCCATGTGGACATTCAAATCCTATGATCCCGCGCCGGGATACAGCTTTGACCACTGCGTGGATGAGCAGACGAAGGTAAGCGTGATTTCTGCCGGAATGAGTAACGGCACGGCGTCCCTTACAGGCTTTGACAGCTCAAAGGGAGAAAAGGCTCCGGAGGATGTGGAAACGACCCTTAATACCTGTTCGATAGAGGATTTTTCCCTTTTGAATACGGGAGAGGCTTCACTGACGGAAATTGGGGAGGAGGCGGAGCTTACTGAAAACTGGGTTTCCGCGCCCAGGCAGAAGGTCGCCTATTACATGGATCCAAGGAATTTCATGCTGAATTCCGACGGGACATTGCATCAGAGCTTTTTTATGTTTCTGTCGGGAACCGACACTGAGGGCAGCAGTGAAGCCGGGGTAAAAAAAATACTCTCCGGCACATCCATGACGGGAGATATTCCCGGAGAGGGCAGCACTTATTCAGCCGCAGTGTATAATAGCTCAATATCAAGAAGCATCAACCCCTACCTTGTGGCGGCCAGAATGAGACAGGAGCATGGAGGAGCCTCAGGGGATGCACTCATAAACGGAACCTATTCCGGATATGAAGGCTACTATAATTACTTTAATATCGGGGCAAACGGCAGCGACCCTGTTGTAAACGGACTGATCCGTGCAAAAAAAGAAGGCTGGGACAGCAGGACAAAGTCTATTAACGGAGGCATAGACCATCTTTCGGATGAGTATTTCTACAGCAGTCTTCACAAGCAGGACACACTGTATAAGCAGAGATTCTTTTTCAAGGACGGCGCTGCTTATCATGCATATATGACCAGCGTTTACGCTCCGGTTTCCGAGGCGAAGAACGTTCTGAAGGGCTATGAGGATGAGCCGGCAGCGGTTTCTGTAGGTGTTTTCCATATACCCGTATACAGCAATATGCCGGAAAAGCCGGCTATGTCATTCTGAGGGCAAAGCCCGAAGAATCTTCTCACTAAATTATTGTTTTGAAAGGATAATACAAGATGAATGTGAAAAAATTGATGAAGCGCATAATACCCGGCTTATTGGCGTTTATGCTCATCACAGCTTCCGTGCCGGTTTTTGTATATGCAGATGAAGCAGCCCCCGAAGAAGAGGCGGCCGGTGAAGAGAACGGAGAAGAAAATGCCGAAGGATCCGGCGAAGAAGGAGAGCTGAGTGAGGAGGAAGCACTGGCTATGGCGGAAGCCGCCCAGGCTGAACTCGAGAAGGTGGTTCCCAGTGATATCGGTACGAATATCGACGGAAAGTATATAGCACTTTCCTTCCCGGCAAGTGAGGTTCCGGAGGGCTTTGCGGTAAAGACCGTGGACTATCAGGGACAGCAGGTAAGTCTTGCCTATATGACGAGTAAGAGCGCAACAATAGGAGCCGAGGGTCTTACGGTGCATCTTGCCTATCTCACGGACAAGGACGGGAACAAAGGTGAATTCTATCTCTGCGATACCACAGAGAATGCAAAGATGTCCGATATGATAATGATAGAGGGGAATCCCGGAAAGTACATCATTATTCTGGATCCCGGAGATAATGTGGTGGGTCCTGACGGGTTTTCACAGCATAAGCTGCAATGGGGAAATAAGACCGCTACTGCCTGGTCCCTGCCGGAGGAGCTTCCGGAGGAAGAGGATGCCTCTGAGGAGAGCAGCAAGGAGCCTGAAAAGGAAGCCTCTCTTTTCGGCGTGAAGGCCTATGCGGCAGAGCTTAATCTGAATGCCGGAGAGGCTGCCCGCTCCGGTGGCGCGGGAGATGCGGAAAGCGGAGTAGATAACGGAGAAGAAAGCGGAGAAGAGGACGCGGCTCCTCCTGAGGACAGCGGTGAAGGAAAAGATGATGAGGGATCCGGTGATAAGGATAAGGCTGATGCGGATGACAGCGCTATGGTTGCCCTTGACGCCATAGCCCACACCAATGCTTCCGGTTTGATCCAGGCACAGCCGAAAGAATTCTGCCTTCTCTATGCCATAGATGAAAGCGCAAATCTCGGCTTCTATCTTTATGATATCGAAAGAGGAACCTATCAGAGGTATGTGGATATCCCCAAGGGAGAATCCCAGACCCTTGTAAAATACAAGAAGCTTTCAAGAACCAGGCTTTTTATCATTATCGTGCTTGCCATAGCTTTGGTTATAGCGATCTTTATTCTTGTCAATACCATCATTAATAAAAAGGGGGACGAGTATGGCGAGGATGAAGAGGATCCCGAGGAGGAGGCTATGAGACAGAGAGCCAAGGCCAAGGAGAGAAAGAGCATCGGAAAGAGGGAAAGAGCCTATCTTCTGGATGAAGAGACAGATGATGAGGACTTCGAGGACGACTACGAGGATGAAGAGGAGGAAGACGACTACGGGGAAGAAGAGGATGAGGATGAGGATGAGGAAAGCGTCCCTGCTTCCAGAACAGTAAGGCACAGGAGCATAACACATCCCGTGCAAAAAGCTGAGGATGATGTTGACTGGGAGAATATGGAGATAACCGCGGGACTTAACCCTAAAAAAACAAATGCGGCTCTGAATAAGAAGAAAAAAGAGCAGGAATTTGATTTTGACGAGGACTTTGATTTTGAGTTCCTCAATGTGAAAAAATGAAAGAGAAGCATTAAATGAAATATACGGAAAAAGCCGAACATGTTCTTACTCTCGCAAGAGAGGCTGCCCGGGAATTCAAGGCTAATTATATAGGAACGGAGCATCTCCTCACGGGACTCTTAAGAGAAGGGGGAGGAGTTGCTTTCTATGTCCTTACCGCAAATAAGATACAGGAAAAGCAGATACTGGAGCTGATAGACCAGCTTGTGGCTCCGGGTTCCGATGTGCTGCTCTCCGAAGGGGACGGACTGACTCCGAGAGCCGCAAAGGTATTAAAGA
>CAMVGV010000044.1 GCA_947167135.1 uncultured Lachnospiraceae bacterium | reverse complement strand
TTCTCAGCAAACAGCGTTAATGCTTCATCCAGTATTCTTTGCTTTGTTGACATGATATCCTCCCAATCTGTGCTAACGTATGTTAGCCATATTGTAGCTATAAATCGTTAGCTTGTCAATTTTTTCTCCAAGAACGAAAAAGCCTGCAAGTATCAGGATTTCTCCCAACACCTGCAGGCCAGGTATAGATTTGCAAAACTTCTTTCTGTCAGCTTTTTTAGGGCAGGCAGGGTTATCCCACCATGCCGAACATCTCGGAAAATAACCGCCGACCTTACCCCTGCGCGTACACATCGGTGCGTCCCCAGAAGTAGCTGTAATCAAGGAGCTTTTTAAGGGATGCATTTTCCTCTTGAAGTCTTCTTATCATCCCCCTGTGGTTACAGATATTATGATGCCCATAATGCGTCCGAGATCGGACAATACCAGCTTTTACAGACACTGGGACTGTCGCGGGCCCAGATAACGGATTATTACTATAACAGAGGAGATATAAATTCTTTTCTTAATGAACAGCGGGCACGGCTGAATCAGATGCAGCGTGTTCTTGAAGAGCTTGAGATACGAAACAGAAATAACCGCAATCCGGTCATTTCATTCATTAATATGCCTGAAGTGGTCTGTTATTGTAAAAAAACAATACTCTCCTCGCCGGAGGACTCTGAGAGATTTTTCTATTCGGTTCAAGAAGAGTGTATAGCAAAGGGATTCCGCTTACTTGGCAGTGAACCGTTATTTGGCCTGCGTTCAGATGATTATCAAAATAAGATCGGAGAGAATACGGAATTTCCTGAAGTTACGGCATGCATTCCTGTTGCCGAATCAATCGATAGTGATCCTAATATGAGGCTCTTTTATGCGACACGGGCATTTTCAATGCTTGCCTATGGTGATTATTCTATCATTCCCGGACTATGGCTTCAATTTTGGAAAGAAGTCGAGGCAAGAGGCATTCACCCTGCAGGATCTGTGCGTTTTATAGGTATTGTTGCTCCATATATCGGAAAGCACATTAGTCCGGATGAATACTGCTATAGAATTGCCGTTCCAATAGAGCCGGATTCGGATTGCTGAGGCTTGTGTGCTGACACCGAAAAACGGTCCTGAACGTCCCGCCCCGTCATTCTGAGCGAAGCGCCCCTGTCATTCTGAGCGAAGCGAAGAATCTTCTATAACCGGTCTGAAAGATCCTTCCTGTTGCTTCGCGTCTCGTCTCCCGACTCGGTCCGCGCTAAACGCGTGCCACTGGCACGCAGCGCCCCTCGCCGGGGGGGCATCCCACATCTGCGATGTGGGATATACCTCGCCGGGGTGGCATCCCACATCTGCGATGTGGGATAAGCGTCGCAGGCGCTCAGCATGACAAAAAGCTTAACTAAACGCCATTGGAACCGTCCCCGTCGACTTCTGAAAATAAGTCATTTGGAACCGTCCCCATCGACTTACAAATAGCTTACTGTTTCTGACAGAGGCTTCCTGCTGTCGTGGTTATCAAGGGGTCCCGCTCCCTCGGCCGCATAGCCGAGATCAAGAAGCATAAGTATCTCCTCGTTCTCCGGAAGTCCAAGATCCTCAGCAAGCTTATCAGGGTCAAAGAAATTCAGCCAGCAGCTGTCAACGCCCTCATCGGCAGCCGCAAGTATCATATGTGTGGCTACTATTGATGCATCCTCTATGCCGGAATCACGTTTTTCTCCCGGATAGGTAAAAACATTGTTCTTATCAAATGCCACGGCGATGACTGTAGAGGCATTATAACGGCAGGGCGTGGCTTTATCCACCTTTGACAGCACTTCAGGACTCTGGATCACATATATGTGCTGCTCCTGAAGGTTCTTTGCGGTCGGGGCAAGTCTTCCTGCATTGAGTATAGCATCAAGCTTCTCCTTCTCTACCTTTCTGTCACTGTAGCTCTTGCAAGAATAACGTTTTTTGATCACTTCCTTAAATTCCATGATTTTCCTCCTTTGAAACTTCTTAAGCTCCCGCTTAATATTAAATGGTATCGTCATTTATATTTTGTAATATTATATTTCATCAAATATAAATTGTCAACAATATTCCTTTTGTTTTATCTTTCTTATTCTTGATTCACTGCGTACCCGGGCATTGCGGCTTATAATGTCGGGCACTACCCGGAGGTGGTGGGTTGTCTTGAATTTTTTGTTAAACTCGCAAACGCTTCGCTTTTTGCTCGTTATAAAATCGCTGCTGACGCAGCTCTCCGGGTACGGGGCTTATAACCCCGCACCCGAAATCAAGATATTCCCACCACCTAAAGGTGGTGGGTTATCTTGATTATTTTATATACTCTTCAAGTATCCCGGCTGCGTCTCCGACCAATTCCGGACAGGGGCGCTTCCTGTAATATTCGTTTGTCCTTTTTTCCGGCACAGGTTCATCACGGAGAGTCTTAAGGTTAAGCAGTTCACGGCAAACTATGGATCCGTTTTTTTCCTCAAATCTGTGCGCCAGCTCCTGTATCCTGGCATAATGACCGGCTTTGATATCACCGGTTTCCGGTCCGTCGTAGCCGTACAGGAGGCCGGCTACCATAAACATGCCGCTGACAGCTCCGCAAACCTCTCTTAGCCTTCCCATTCCGCCACCAAAGGATGAAGCCATCTTAGATAAAGTATTCTTATCAACAGGAAGCAGATCCTCAAACGCCAGTACTACCGACTGGGAACAATTATACCCTTTCATAAAATAATCCATTGCAGCTTCTTTTCTTGTCATATGCTTTCCTCCGGGCACAACACAGTCTGTTCTTCGGAGCAGACATCAGCTTGCCGTATTTAAAACTACTTTAGCTCCTTTAGGATGTCATCCCTGCTTTTCCATTCTATCGAAGACATAGGAAGTCCCTCTTCACCGCTCAGTGCTTTATTAAGCATATCATTATACTGCTCCTCAGTCACGTTCTCTCCATTCCAGATCCAGGTTCCATTCTGAAGGGGATCCCATTCCTCATCCTCAGGATCACCGTAGCTGTCGATCGAAAACTCGCCCGTATCCGAAATCTCAACTGTACCTTCCCGAAGCTTATATACCGTATCGGCAGGCAGGCCGAACGGCGCTATGGTCATACTCTCATGAAGGAGCCCTTTGCCCCCGATATAATAAAGCGTCCCGCGGTAGCCACCCGCTCCCGCTACTCCGTCCTGAAGTTCCTCATTTAATACCGCAGCATTATCCTTATATCCAACTATCATATAAGGCTGTATACTCTCATCCTCCCGTTCGCCATTGATACAGGTAGCGAAAAGCTCACACACTCCGTCACCGTCTAGATCGACCAGGGCAAAACCGTCCCATTTTTTTGTATCTGCCCCGGTTACTACGTCATAGTATTGTTTATATACCTTGCCTCACCTGTGATTATACTACCTGCTGTCATTATAAATGAACATACTAAAAGTATACTTTTAGCACCTGTTTTTACCCGGGACAGATACAGAAGCTGCTACCCGTGAAGTGACAGTCCCGGAAAAAGCAGACTATACAAAGTATGCCGGGGACTGGTATGTGGACGGCTCCCTTGAAAAAGGCCACTTATCCATTGACGCAGAAGGCAATGTCGTTTCATACAGCTATGAAGGAACGGTAAATTACGAAGGTGTATTAAAGCGGGAGGAATATGAAAACCCTGACGGTACGACAGGGTATCTGTACAATATCTACGACGGCAGTGAACTGGTCATAGGCTTCTATGAGCCTTGATCATTATCCCCATTCGAAGGTCGCCCATCGGTCATTTATCTTTGGCATCAGTGCGGCAAAGAGCTTTCCCCTGATACTGTGTTTTGACATTTCCTCATTAAAACTGTGCTCACTGACCAGTCTGATGTCCTTATTCAATGCAGCTATTTCTTCTCCGCTGTCCGTTCCCGATCTGAAAACCGCATTCGTTTTTCTGACCGTATCATGGTGCTTTTGGTTTTTTACCATCATTTTGCAGTTCTGCTCGGCAATAAGAACCCCGCTGCCGAAATTCTCCGTCAATACATTCAGCAGGGCTTTTATATCATCTATCGAAAGATACATAAATAAGCCTTCTGCGATAAAAACCGGCTTTGAACTGCTTTTCTTCACCGCCTCACTGACCCTGCCGCACCATTCCTCATTCAGGAGATCAGCGGATATCATTTCAACCCTGTCGCGTTCCGGAAAAGCCTTTTTCCTTATACGTACAGAATCAGGAAGGTCAAGATCAAACCATCTGATCCTTCCGTTATCTACCCGCTCAAAACGGTTATCGAATCCGGCTCCCAGATTTACCACCACCGTATCCGGGTTTTTGGAAATGAGATCCTTCATTTGTCTGTCGAGCATTATTGTTCTGGCAATGACGCCCTCATGTGAAAAGAATTTATCGTAATCCGCAGTATCAACACCGAGAGCCGATATTATCTCAACCGCCTTTTCATCCCTGATCCTCGCATTTTTCCTTCTAGTCTCATTCGCCTTTATTGCGAGCGGAATCAATGCTGTTGTTTCCACGTCTCCAAGCTTCAGATCCATACTCTTCCCTCCGTTTCTCCTGCAATTCCGGACCGGATTTTTAGCCCGGCAGATTCTGTTCCCTTTTCTGAAAATTACGCTGTCCGACCAATGGCGTTATGTTGATAACCTTGTTATCCCGGGCACTTTGTTCTTGTTATTCCGGGCACTTTGTTCTTGTTATTCCGGACATTTTGTTCTTGTTATCCTGTGCACTTTGTTCCTGTCATCCTGTGTACTTTGTTCCTGTCATCCTGAGCGTAAGCGAGGCTTATCCCACATCGAAGATGTGGGATGCCACCCCGGCGAGGGGGTTGCGAAGCAACAGGAAGGATCTTTCACATTGGTATAGAAGATTCTTCGCGTCTCGTCTTCCGACTCGGTCCGTGCCAAACGCGTGCCGCTGGCACGCAGCACCGCTCAGAATGACACCGTGTAATCTCAGAATGACACCAACTTAACGGCATTGGGGGATCCGTCCCCCCAAAAAAAGGACAATCAATTAAATAATAATTAGACTTATCTAACTAATGTTTATAATATATCACCTGCTCATTCAGATGTCAACATTTTAAGAGGTGTTCTTAGAAAAGCTGATCTTTTACCCGCCACCCACTAAAGCTTAATCTGCTTTTCTGCTATAATAAGACCTATGGCAAACAGCACTAAGGATAAAATCCTTGGCCTCTTACTACGGGCCGGAGGGAATTTCATATCGGGAGAGGATGTTGGAAAAAGCCTTGGGATAAGCCGCTCAGCTGTAAGCACGGCTGTAAAAACCTTAAGGGATGAGGGTTTCGCCATTGAATCCGTCACAAACCGTGGCTACCGGCTTTCGAAGCTGCCTGATAGTATTAATAACGGAACACTTCTTGCAGGTCTGTCTCCCGAAAGGATGGACCGGGTTATCTGCCTCCCTGTGACGACATCCACCAACAGCTATCTTATGGAGCTCGCCCAGAAGGATGCGCCCGACGGTCAGGTGGTCATTGCTGAAATGCAGACCGCGGGCCGCGGACGTACCGGAAAATCCTTCGCCTCCCCTCAAGGCAAGGGTATCTACCTCTCCTATCTGATCCGCCCGGACAGAGGAAGAAACGAATCCGTTTTTATAAATGACTGGAGCTTTATCACCGGCGCCGTCGGAAGAACCGTCTCTTTAGTCCTTAGGGATCTATACGGTATCTCACCTGAAATCAGCGAAAATGAACTTTTGATAAACAAGCGGAAGCTCTGCGGTATACTTACACAGACAGATATGGAGATGGAGAGCGGGATGTTCCGTGCCCTTGTTGCAGGGATCGGAATAAACGTGCATCAGAAGGATACAGAGCCTGATCCTGAAGGCGGCCTTACCTCCCTTGACATTGAAACGGGACACGCCAACAGCCGCCCTGCCCTGGCGGCAGCATTGATACTTGCGATGGATGAATTCCGCCGGACCTTATGGCAGAAAGAATAATGATCTCCTAGTTATTCGAAAGTCTTTTCTCGGAAAGGACGTCAAAAGCCACCGCTGAGAGAAGGATCACTCCTTTTACCACAAACTGCCAGTTATTTCCGAGACCGATTATTGACATGCCCTGATTTATAACTCCAAGAAGCAGTCCTCCAATGACTACTCCGGGAATGGTCCCGCTTCCTCCGGAGGCTGAGGCTCCCCCGATAAAGCAGGCTCCTATAGCATCCATTTCAAAGGAATTACCCATATCCCCGTTTACGGAACCGACCCTAGCTGTAACGATAAGCGCCGAAAGGCCGGACAGCAGCGCCATAGAGGTATAGGCCAGAAAATATATCCACCTGGTGTTTATTCCCGAGAGCTCCGCTGCCTTCACATTTCCTCCCACAGCATAAAAATACCGTCCGGTAAGAGACTTTGATGTCAGATACCAGTAGAAGCCGACGATAATAACCACCCATATAAGCATAACCGATATTCCCCTGAAATGCGCAATCTTCCAGGAATATGCAAGTATCAGGGCATCCGCTACAGCGATCTTAGCCACATCCTTTTTCAGGTCAGAAAGCTCATATCCCTTCTTCCGGCTCCTTGACCGGGTGTAAAATGTACATACCGCCACCAGTACCGATATAATGATCCCGACAATCACAGCTGACCACTTCACAGTCCCGGAATCGAGACCGGGCACTGAGATATAGGTGGTAAAAATATCAAAAAAGCTCCTGTCATTTATTATTTTAGTCTGGGAATTCAGGATCTCCCGTCCGAAGCCTCTGAACATAAACATTCCGGCCAGGGTGCAGATAAATGACGGTATACGCATATATCCTATCAGAAAGCCCTGCCAGGCTCCCACAACTACTGAAAGAAGGAGACAAAGAGGTATCACCGTAAAGCAGCTTAAACCCTTTTCCATAAGCGTTGCAGCCACAGCTGCAGTCAGGCAGACAACGGCACCAACAGAAAGATCCACATTTCCTCCGGTCAGGATACATAAAAGCATTCCACAGGCCATGATCAGCACATAGGAATTCTGTAATACCAGATTTGACATATTCTGCGGGGCAAGAAGTCTTCCACCCGTAAGAAAAGCAAATAACCCGAACAAAACAAAAAATGAAACGGTCAGTGAATTATTCCTGATCATTGTTTTTATTTCCATTTCTGAATCTCCTTTTCCGAGGCTATGCGTGTATCATGCGTAACTATCGCCTGCATGATCCTTTTTCTTGTTGCTTCCTTTGCAGGCATTTCCTCTATAATGCTTCCCTCATTCATAACATATAATCTATCACACATACCTATAAGCTCTGACATCTCAGAGGATATCATAATGATGGTTTTCCCTGATTCAGAGAGCTTTCCAAGAATATCGTATATCTCATGCTTTGCAAGAACATCGATACCCCTTGTGGGTTCATCTATAATAAGGATATCGGCATCGGTAAACATCCATTTGGCGAGAAGAACCTTCTGCTGGTTTCCACCGGACAGATTGATAACCTTCTCGGATACAGAGGATGCCTTGGTATGGAGCTTCTCCATATATTCCCCTGCCACCGTCCTTTCAAGCTCTGTGTCAACTATACTGTGGTGAGAGATCTTCTCAAGTCCGGCCATTGTGGTATTCCCGGCTATACTCTGTATCAGGACAAGCCCGTTATACTTCCTGTCCTCGGTGACATAGGCGAGCCCCTCCGTCAATGCTTCCTTTGAATTCTTCAGATCGCACCTTCTGCCGTTTATCCACAGATTTCCGCTTATTGCGGAGCCGAAGGACTTACCGAATAAGGACAGGGCAAGCTCCGTCCGTCCGGCCCCCTGCAGTCCGAAGAGCCCCACTATCTCTCCCTTACGGGCAAAAAACGAAGCATTCTTAACCACCTTTTTTTCAGGATACTTTGGATCGCTTACGGACCAGTTTTCTACCTTAAAGGAAATCTGATCGGAGATATTATGCTCACGGTTCGGGTAGAGCTGCTCCAGTGAGCCTCCGATCATTCCGCATATGATACGGTCCTCGTCAATATCATGTCCCTCATTTGACAATGTTTCCACCGTGCTTCCGTCCCGAAGTATCGTCAGGTTGTCGGCACAGTATGAAAGCTCGCTTAATTTATGTGATATTATTATGGATGTAAGCCCCTCTTTCTTCATATCGAGAAGCAGATCGAGAAGCATTTCCGACTCCTCGTCGTTAAGTGAGGAGGTGGGTTCATCAAGTATTAAAAGTCTTGCATGTTTTGCCAGAGCCTTGGCTATCTCCACAAGCTGCTGCTTTCCTATTCCCAGATTCCTTACCGGAGTACGCGGATTCTCATCTAATCCCACGGTCTTTAAGTATTTCTCCGCTTCTTTATATGTCCGCCCCCAGTCTATGCCGAAGCGATCCCTTCTCTCATTGCAGAGAAACATATTCTCTCCTATGGACATTCCGGGGATAAGAGCAAGCTCCTGATGTATGATCACGATCCCCTTTTCCTCGCTGTCCAAAGGCCTCTTGAAACGGCAGGGCTCACCGTCAAATACTATCTCCCCTCTGTAGCTTCCGTAAGGATAGATCCCGCTCAATATGTTCATAAGGGTTGATTTTCCGGCGCCGTTTTCTCCGATAAGCCCATGGATCTCGCCGCGAAGAACCTTAAGATTCACATTTTCAAGGGCCTTTACCCTGCCAAAGCTCTTGCTGATATCTTTCATTTCCAAAATATGATCGGTCAATTGAACCTCCATACATAATCTGCCGCAAAAACCGGACCTTAAGCTGTTTCAGGAATTTGGCTGCTTAGCTTCAACAAGATATTTTCCGTCACTGTCCCACATATATGATCCTGTTTCCGTGAGAATTCCGATATTCTCCCGATCTATGACCTGGGGGATAAGAAGATAGGATGGTACCTTTTTTACACCGTTGTCATAGGATTCGGTATCAAAAACACACTCGGCGGGAAGCTCCCCGAGAAGGGACTCATCGATCGGTTTCCCTTCCAGTATGGCCGATGCCACAGATACTGTAACTTCTGCTTCATTCCTTATGTTCTTATATACAGTCATAGCCATTCCCCCGTCAACTATGCTCCGGAGCGCCGGCAGATCACCGTCCTGTCCGGTTATTACCGGGACGTTTCCACCGAGATAATCCGACTGTACCGCATTCAGTACTCCAAGTCCCAGACCGTCATTGGAGCAAAGCACCGCATCCAGCCTTTTCCCGTTGGAATAATATGATGCCAGGGTATTCTGCATATTGTCAAAGGCAAGATCCATAGACCATTCCGTTGTTGCAACCTGGTCAAAGGAGGTCTTTCCCGAAGGAACATTAAACTTTCCGGAATCTATGTAGGGCTTAAGAATATCCATGGCGCCGCCGAAGAAAAACTTTGCGTTATTATCGGCCGGATCTCCCGTAACAAGCTCTATATTATATGTTTCATCATTTTCATCCGGAGAGAGGGAATCGACTATATACTGTCCCTGAAGTGCACCGACCCTGTAATTATCAAAGGAAATGTAACAGTCCACCGCATCGGAATTTAAAACCAGCATATCATAGGAAATTACCGGTATACCCTTTATCCTTGCGTCCTCAAGAGTCCTTGAGAGGGTTCCTCCGTCTACTGGAACCACAATGAGAATATCCACATCATCTGCGATAAGGACCTGTATATCATTGATCTGCCTCAGTATGTCATAATCTGAAAAACGGAGCTCAACATTATAGCCCTTTTCCTCAAATAATGACTTAAGATAAGTACCGTCACGGTTCCATCTCTCTATGGTTTTCGTGGGCATGACTATCCCCACAGTCTTGACGGAGGGGTCTTTTCCATTCCCGCATCCGGCCAAAGCTAAAGTTAACATAATACAAAATACAACATATAAGAAACGTCTGATCACAACTCTCATATTCTCTCCTCAAGCTGCCAGGAATGATCAAGCTTTTGCTGCAGTTCAGCAAACCGCATTTCTCTCTTTTCCCTCCATAAAGGCCTTAAGGTTTAAGTAGACCTCGTCGACACATTGTCCGGACTGTCTCTGCCGGGTATATTTCTCACCTGTATATAATGACATCATTATATTTTATCCTGGTGGTGTCAAGAGGTACTATAGCCTCACCGTCACGGATTATCAGCACGACCTTCAGCGGCAGTGTCCCGGTTTCCTTCCCCTTATATTCACTGTCGCCTTCTATCCTCATACTGCTCACGCTGCTGTTATTCTGCTCTCCCTGGTATTTCGTATACTGCTCCACAAAGCCTGCGGATATTATACCGGTTGGGATGGCCACGGCTCCCACTCCCAGGAAGGTTATGCACATTCCCATGATCTTTCCAACCAGGGTCACCGGGTAAACATCACCGTAACCCACGGTAAAAATGGTGGCGACACTGTACCATATTCCGGACAGTGCATTCTTAAATACTTCGGGCTGGGCCGTATGCTCGGCATTATACATGCAAAGAGATGAAGCCAGCACCAGAACCCATATGATAAAGAGTGACGATATCAGCTGATTACGCTTCTCATATATTACCGATGTTATTACGTTAAAGGAATCATAGGCGGAATTAATACGGAATAGATGAAAGATTCTTGCCACCCGAAGGAACCTGAAGGCTATGAAGCCTCCGAGGAAAAATAAGGGAAGGATGGTCAACAGATCTATAATGCCGTCAAATGAAAGCATAAACCTTATTACCGACCTTATCCCCTTTTCCCCGTAGAGATACTCTGAGGTCCAGATACGTGCAGCATATTCCAGACAGAAGATAAAGATCGTAACGTATTCCACTCCGCGGAAAAAAGGAAAAAAACGGGATAGAGGCTCAAAGGTAAGGAGTATCAGAGAAAGGATATTAAGGAGTATGGTGCTTACGATAAAGAGGTCAAAAAGCCTGCTTGGCACATCCCCTGTCTGTCCTATCTGAATAATATCAAAGACTCTTTTTTTATCCGGAAATCTGAAAGGCTCTTTCATCCCCTTACCCTTCCAGTACAGACAGCAGTCTCTGATTCAGTACACAGTATTTGCTGAGGAGAAGCTCCATCTTCTGAATATCACCCTGTCTCTCCGGCCCGAGATATACAGGGAAAAAGGATTCCCACAGCCTTCCGCAGAGCTCGCCGGAGATCTTGAAACGACTGCTGCAGTACATATGATTGGTCTTTTCCATCATCACAAGCGCGGAGTAAAGCCCCTGCAGATCAAAGAGACAGTTCCCGTAGGAGGACCCTGCCATATCCATTAAAAACATCTCGCCATCATAGAGCACCACATTTCCGGGGTTGATATTTCCATGTATAAAACAGTTATCATCAGGCGTATTCTCGATCAATTCAAGCAATCTGATCTTTTCCTCCCTGCTTATCCATCCCTCGGCTGCCCTGAGCCATACCCGGTATCTCTCCTTTATATCCGGAAAATGTCCGGAGGTGATCCTTACTGCATGTACCTCCTTCAGAAATTCCGCAAAGCTCCTTGCATAAGTCTCCGTTTTCTCAGGGTTCTTCTGTATTGCCTGAGCCAGAGTTACGGCTCCTACCGCCTCATATACTATCCCGTAGCAGTCCCCCACCATTACAACATCAAAGGGTATGGCCGTCGGAACACCGCATACCATTGCGGCATGCCCCGCATCCCTTTCCTTTTTTATATCCTTTATGCGGACACCCTTATTGAAGACCTTCACCATATTATCATCCTGCAGACGGTATATGACACCGTTGATACTTCGGTTCAGGATATCCCGGCTGCTCAGGGTGAGGGTCCGCATTTTCCTGCTTATTTCAAACATATCCTCAAAGCCCGCCACGGATAAGATGTCAAATACCGTATCCGATACATTTATTATGGAAATCTCCATATTGGTTCTTTTCCGGATCTTTAAGAAGACTCTGAGTCCGGCACTCGAAAGATATGTAAGCTCCTTTGCATCAAGAAGAAGCTCGTGTTTATCCATATTTTTGGAGATTATCCTTGTCATCTCCTCTTCGGCCGAGGCTGCATTAGCGGAATCCAGCTTTCCTTCCAGCACTATCTTCAAAACATTTCCGCTTACGGCATTTCTCATATTCCGTCGAACCCGTTCCTTTCCGTTATGCCATCTATTATAGTCTGTCTTTAGTAAATAATCAAAATTTGAGAGATCAGACCCATCCTCTTTTTCTGTAGATATCATCCATCCTATGTTCGAAACTGCGATTAAGATACCCTTGAAAAGGGGACAATGACATTAACAAGCTGATCCTCCTAAATTTAAGCAGTTACGGAATGTCCGCAGAATGGCTGGCCGGAAAAGGGACCGCCATCTGCGGACATCGTAAAAGAACTATTATCGCTGCTTTTTCTCAGCCCTTTCTGTAGGGCGTATCCTCTAAAGGCAGGCTCTGACGGAACTTTCCGTCATACTTATAATATGCACCCGCACAGGCGGGAGCGGTGGGTATCATGCACAGTTCCCCGCAGCCCTTTGCTCCAAGCGAATATGGAAGTTTATCCTCCTCCTTCGGCTCGCAGAGTATGACATTAAGCTCCGGTGCGGCATCGGAACGCATTATTCCTATGGTTCCGAATTTACTCTTCATTTCGCCCTCTTCGATCTCAACCTTTTCCGTTACACCGTAGCCTATACCCATTACCATTCCGCCTTCTATCTGTCCCTCAACGGACTGGATATTCACCGGCGTACCCACATCGAAGGCAGACACAGCCTTTGTGATCTTCCCTTCGTCATCAAGGACTATGACCTGGGCACCATATGAATAGGAGATGTGACTGACAGGATTCTCCTTTATGGCTCCGAGAGGGTCTGTAATGGCCGAAAATTCAGCAAAGAATTCCTTCCCTTCAAGCTCCTCAAGTGTCTTTCCCTCAAGAGCAGCCTTCAGCTTCTCACCCACTCTTCTCGCTGCCTCTCCGGTCATAACTGTCTGACGCGAAGCGGTTGAGGTTCCGGCATCCGGAGTACGTACCGTGTCCGCGGCCTCGAAAACAAAGAGTCCGGGAGAGAGCTCTGTCACATGACAGATCTCCGTAAGCACCATCTGGCCTATACCCTGACCCATACAGGATGCAGAGGTACGGATATGGATCTTTCCATCCTCAACGCTCAAGAGTACACGGCCTATATCCTTCTTTCCCATTCCGGTTCCGGAGTTCTTGAAGCCGCAGGCAATGCCTGCATACTTATTTCCGTAGTAAACGTCCTTCACGGCATCAAGACAGGCAGCCATATTTGTATTGGGATCCGCGGTCTGTCCGTTCGGCAGGATATCTCCGGGCTTGATCACGTTTCTCCTCCGGAATTCGAAAGGATCTATCCCCACCATTTCCGCAAGGAGATTTATGTTCATTTCCGTGGCGAAGCAGCTCTGGGTAACACCGAAGCCTCTGAATGCACCGGAGGGCACATTATTTGTGTAAACCGACATGCCGAAGATGTCGATATTCTGGTAGTTATAGGGACCTGCCGCATGAGTGCAGGCACGGTGGAGCACAGGACCTCCAAGAGACGCATAGGCTCCGGTATCCGCGATGATGATCCCCTTCATTCCGGTAAGTATTCCGTTCTCATCACAGGCTGTGGTAAATTCCATCTCCATAGGATGTCGCTTTACGTGATAGGCAAGGGACTCCTGACGGGTGTACCTGATCTTTACCGGTTTCTTCGTGATGTATGCCATAAGGGCTGCGTACTGCTGGACGGACATATCCTCCTTGCCGCCGAAGCCTCCTCCCACAAGGGGAGCGTGGCAGTGCACCTTCTCAGCCGGTATCTTAAGCATCGTGGAGCACTCCCGCTGCACATCATAGATTGACTGGCTGGTGGTGTAGATAAGGAGTCCGTCATCCCCCTCTGCCATAGCTACACAACACTCCGGCTCCATAAAGCCATGCTCCTGCCAGGAGGTCTTGTACTTCCTGGTCACAACATACTTCGAGTTCTTTATTGCTTCGTCCGCATTTCCCCTGACAAGATTTGCTCGGCTCATTATGTTGCCGTCCGGATGTATGAGGGGAGCATCGCCGGGCAGCGCCTCGTAAGGGCTGGTAACAGGCTTTAACGGAGTATAATCCACTTCAACAAGAGAGGCTATCTCATCCATCCTATCCTTTTTGTCCGTGGCGATAAGGGCGATAACATTTCCCATATAACGGGTTATGTCCCCGACACCCATCATAACGTCCCAGTCCTGCTTTATATGACCGATCTTATTACAGGGCACATCATCCTTTGTAAGTACCTCCACGCAGTCAGGATGCTCCATTGCTTTCGAAACATCCACCCGGTCTATACGTGCCCTCGGATACTTTGAAAAAACAGGCTTCACATAAAGCATCCCGTCGAAATAGAGGTCGTCGGCATATAATCCGCTTCCGTTCACCTTTTCCGCCGCATCTATGCGCTTTGCGTGCTCATTCATATGGAGCTTCTCCGGAGGCTCCGGGATCTCCCTCTTCTCACGGAAGAATAAAGCTGCCATAAGTATGGCATCCTCTATTTTTTTGTAGCCCGTGCAGCGGCAGAGGTTTCCCTTAATGGCCGCCTTTACATCCTTACGTGTAGGGTTCAGGTTTTCGTCAAGAAGGCTTTTTGCGGAAATGATCATTCCGGGAATACAGAATCCGCACTGTACTGCCCCCGCCTCAGCGAAGCAGTGTTCATACACCTTCATCTCCTCCGGGTCGATGCCTTCCACGGTAAGGACCTTCTTTCCCTCAAGCTTACTTAAGGGAATGACACAGGCCTTCGTCTTCTTCCCGTCCACGAGCACAGTACAGGTTCCGCATACTCCCTCACTGCAGCCGTCCTTTGCTGCCGTGAGCCGGAGATCGTCACGGAGGAAGCGGAGGAGCTTTTTATCATGTGCTGACTCATAGTCTTTGCCGTTGATATTTACTTTGTACATTTAGTATCTCCTCTATCAAAGCTGTTTTTCACTACTATTGCGCGGCAGTGCTCCGCAAAAGATCCTTCGCTAACGCTCAGGATGACAACGGGGCAGTGTCCCGCAATGCATCTCAGATCCCGTTTTTCGAAAGAAACTCCTTAAGGAGATTCATGCACACACTCTTACGGTATTCTGCACTGACACGACCCCTGGTAAGCACCATCCGCTCAGCATAGGCCTTTAAGTACTCATCCTTTATCGCCTTCGCTTCATCTATGGTCTTGCCGATAAGCTTCTCCTCAATATCCTTAAAACGGAGCACCGTATCCGAAACAGCACCGAATGCTGCAGCGGCCTTCACTATCCTTCCGTTCTCCGTCCCGAAGACTCCCGCAAAGGAGATCCTTGAGATCGCCAGGGCATTCCGCCCTCCCACCTTTTCGTAGCTATAATTATCTATCCCCTTCTTCGGGATAAGTATCTCCTTTATCAGCTCGTCACTTTTTAGATCCAGCTTCTTTCTTCCGAGATAGAACTTATCAACGTCCACTATCCGCTCACCCTTTTCAGATGCAAGGCAGAGCTTTGAATCGGTAACAAACTCGATAAGCACCGAATCCGCCTTGGCGGAGCCGTTCCCTAAGTTCCCTCCGAAGGTACCCGCATTACGGATGGCGGGCGCTGCTATACGTGACACGGCTTCCTTCATAAGCTCCGGTACGTCATTATTTTCCAGAGCCTCCGTAAATGTGACTCCCGCACCTATGCGGACATACTCATCATCCACGCTGATCTTCTTAAGCTCGGGAACCTTATTAATAAAGAGGTATTCCACATCCTTACGGTTTTCAACCATCAGATCCGTACCGCCGGCATAGGGCACAACGTCTTTCTCTGCGCGGATCTTAAGCGCCTCCGTAAGGGATCTAGCAATATATCCGTTTACCATAATCCATTGCCCTCCTTTGCCGCATTATTTACTGCATTTACGATCGCATTATATCCCGTACACCTGCAAAGATTCCCGGAAAGACCGTCCCGGATCTCATCCTCTGTGGGATGGGGATTTTTTGAAAGGAGCGCCTCCGCTGCAAGCACCATTCCGGGTATACAGAAGCCGCACTGAACGGCCGAAAGCTCTCCGAAGGCCTTTTCCAGTGCTTCGAAGCGCTTTGTCTCCCTGAAGCTTTCCATCGTTACTATACTGGAGCCCTCTACCGCCCCCATGGCGACACAGCAGGAATTATAAAGTGTCCCGTCTATAAGTACTGAGCAGGCACCGCATTCACCCTCCTTACAGCCGCATTTCACGGATGTGCAGCGGTATACGTCACGAAGTACATCCAGCAGCCTGTCCGAAAGGCTTCCGGTATAGGTCTCTTCTTTTCCGTTAAGAACAAATCTGATTTCAGCCATTTCAAACTCCCTCCTTTTCGATAACGGCGAGCGTGTCTTCAGCTGTAAATGGTGCGTGATTAAGCTTCACGCCTCCAAGCGCCTGCTCAACCGCTTCCAGATATGCGCTGGTTGCGCCCACAAGGGGAAGCTCTCCGGCGCCCTTGGCACCGTAAGGTCCCTCCGGATATTTCTCAACGTGGAGCATACATTTAAGATTCGGCACATCCTTTGTGGTAGGCATCAGATAGTCCGAATAGGAGTTATTGCGGATACGGCCCTTATTGTCATATTCCATCTTCTCTATGGAAGCATAGCCTATACCCTGTAAAAATCCGCCTTCCATCTGTCCCAGTACTATGTTGTAATCAGCCGGGGTTCCAACATCAAAGTTTCCGTACGCACCGAGGACCTTTGCCCTTCCGGTATAGGTATCTATCTCAAGCTCTATGGCATTTACCGCCCAGGCATAGGTGGGATAGGCATCACCCTCGAATTTATCAAGATAGAAGGGGATCAGGAAATCCGGCTCCTTAAAGCGCTCCTCAACCTCCTGCTCTTCCCCGTCTGCCCACTGTTCCTTAAGCTTGATGGCTGCGCGGCGTAAAAGCTCTCCAACCACCATAAGGGATCTTGATGCAACGGTGGGTCCGGAATCGGGCACCCTGGCAGTATCGGGATGATCATAGAAAACCCTGTCCAGAGGGATATCCAGTTCATTTGCAACGATCTTCGGGAAGGTCGTTCGAACCCCCTGTCCGATCTCTCCGTTTGAAGCAAGGACTTCAACTCTTCCATCCTTATATTTACGGAGCTTTGCCACAGCCTTGATCAGGTCTCTTTCTCCGGAGCCCGTAAAGCCCGCGCCGTGGAAATACATTGACATTCCGATACCCCTACGGTAACGCCCGCTCTGGGGCTTTTTGTATTCCGCGCGCTTCTTCCTGTAATCACAGGCCTTGTCGATCTCCTCTATCATATCTTTTACGGGTACGGGGAAATGGTATTTCCCGTTGGTGGAGGTCACGTCACCCTCCTTAACTAAATGAGCCTCCTTGAATTCAAGGGAATCCTTTCCGAGATCCGCTGCTATATGATCCATCAGCATCTCAATGGCGAAGAAGGTCTGTGGGCCTCCGAATCCCCTGTAAGCTCCGCAGGGGGTGGTATTTGTCTTCACAGCCCAGCCGTGTACCCTTACATTCGGAACATTATAGATCCCGGGAGATGCAATGATACCGCGCTGCAGCACTACCGCAGAAAGAGTGGAATATGCCCCGGCATTGAACTTCACATCTATATCAAGAGCGGTCACCCTGCCGTCCTTAACCGCTGCCTTATAGTGGCAGAGCGAGGGATGGCGTTTGGAGGTGTATTCCATATCCTCCCTCCGGTCAAATACACAGCGCACCGGCTTATTGCATTTACGTGCCGCAACAGCGACCTCACAGCCGAGGATCGAGGGAAAGGCTTCCTTTCCTCCGAAACCTCCTCCGGTAACATCCTGCAGGATATGTACTCCGTCGGAATCACAGCCCAGCACACGTTTCACTGCCCCGTGAATATAATACGCGCACTGTGCGGAGCCGTGGACAAACATTCGGCCGCCCTCCTCGGGCTCGGCCATCATTCCCTGGGTTTCCAGATAGCCCTGCTCCTGGTATCCGGTCTCAAACTCTTCCTCGTAGACCTTGTCCGCTTCCTTAAAGGCCTTATCCACGTCACCGTGGCCGAAATTATAATCAAAGAACTTTTCATCCGCAGATCTGAAATCCAGCACCGGCTCCAGTTCTTCATAGTTTACGATGCAGGCGTCCCTTATCTCCTCGACCTTTGCCGGGTCGGGACCGCAGATCATGGCTATAGGTTCACCGATATACTCCACGGTTTCACGGCAGAATACGGGCGTATCGTCAAGCACGATATTAACGTTATTGTCTCCCGGTACATCCCTGGCATCCACATAGAAATAGCCCTCCGGAAGCTCCGGCACATCAACGCCCTTAATGCGCGCCCTGGCAACCTTCGAATGAAGGATCTTCCCGCATAGCACCCCCTCCGACGGATAGTCGGCCACATATATGCTGCGGCCCGAGATCTTCGGAGCGTGGTCCTTTTTGACAACGCTTTGGCTGATCTTTTCCATTACAGTCATACCTCCTTTTGTCTGTTACTATTGATCCCCAAGTATAAATTTAACCTGATCTTAAAAGAATAACCGCCCTCCCGTAATCATTATGCTGTTTCCGGAGTAATCCGGGACGGGTAAACCCTTTAATAATTATAGGTTCAGGGCGGTTTCTCCGCATTATTCTTTTTAAGGAACCACGTCCGGATTCCGCCGTACATTAGGTATTTTTATCACCTGATGATACCCGTATCGATAAAACGTTTTCTGAATTCCCTCTGTGCCAGGGTATGGATACTTTCCTCAAACTCCTGATAAGCCAGAAGGAAGCGTTTACCATCTTCGGTAAGTGAAGCGCCTCCTCCTCCCCTTCCGCCTCTCTGGCGGTTAACCACAGGATACCCAAGTATCTCTTCAAGCTGGTTTATCATTTCCCAGGCCTTGGAGTATGCAAGACCGGTGCAGCTACAGCCCTTCCGGATACTGTAATTATCGGAGAGCAGAAATAAAAGTACCTTCAGCCTCTCATTCAGGAATGAAGACTCCCTTTCCATGCGCATGTGCAGTACCGGGTGGAGGATCGAGGCATTATGCTCTTCAAGCTGCGCTTCAAGCTCCTCCACATTATGGACACTCATAAGAACACCCTTATCGTCCACATCAGCCCGCACGCTCTTAAGATCCGAAGACGAGATCACACCCCTCAGACCGTTGTCCTCCTTGTAATCCAGTATTTCAGGAATCGCAGAGTCCTTTATCAGAATGGGATGCCCGCTCTTCCCCCTGTGCGAGGCAATGACTATATCCTCGTCAAACTCCATAAGTGTGAGAAGGGTGGCCGGTGAAAACATGGGGACATTTACGGGAGTGAACATTACCCTGTCGCATTTCCCATGAAGATAAGCAAGTCCTGTCTTCGCTGAGGTGATAAGCTCCGGATCTCCAGATTCCTCATTCCTCATAAAGATTATTCCGCAGTTCGAAAGCTGCCACTTGATCTCATCATCATCTTCCCCCGTGACAACGATGATCGGAAAGATCCCTGCCTGCTGATAAGTGATCACGATACGACGGATCACTGAGATCGTCCCGATCTGCAGCAGGGGCTGGGCCATCCTTTTATTTGCGGCAGCTATAACACCACCCACCTTACTGATATGCATATACTCCTCTTTCTGACTATTATCCTTTAATCACATTCTTTCCAGCATCACGTCAAGTATTCCGCCGCAGACCTCTCCCACCTTGGAGTCCTCGTCCGCATTAAGCTCGATATGAAGCATTGAGAAGCGTTCCGAAGGATCAGAGAGCATTTCCTCCGCTCTCTTTGTAATTGTTGATTCCATAAGACCCCCTCCGATTGTATTAACTGAAGGAGCATTTTCACGGATAAGGATCTTTGCCCCTATGCTTCTCGGAGCACTGCCCTTCCTGCTTACAATGGTGGCAAGGATCTTATCATCCTCCCCTTCCATTGCCTCGAGGATATCCTCGGGCAGGATCTGTTCAACCTTACCGTTCTTGATCTTTATTATCTCCGCAAAAACAGATACCGCTATCTCCTCCGGGGTCTCCGAACCTATATCAAGGCCTATGGGTGTATGTATCGTGTCAATGAATTCTTCCCTGACCCCCATATTGATAAGGTTCTGCCGGACGATCTTCTGTCTTCTCCTGGAACCCATCATGCCTATGTAAGCACTGGCCTTATCCCGTATGGCTCCCACACAGACCTCATCAAAGCTGTGGCCCCTTGTCACAATGACAAAATATGTAAAGATATCACCCTCAATACCCTTAAGAGCCTTGTCAAAGGAGTCGCAGATAACCTTATCCGCCCCGGCTTTCAGAGCATTTTCGGTGAATTCCTTCCTGTCATCAATGGCAGTCACGTAAAAGTCCAGAAGCTTCGCAATCTTAATAATCGGGATAGCAACGTGGCCGCAGCCGCAGATCACAAGCTTCTTCCTGCGTCCCGGCCTTTCAACATAGACATCCTCGCCGCCAAGCTTTGTAACCCCGCTTTCCTTTAGCTCTGAAAGTGTCTCTCTGTCAATAGACGGAAAGCCCGGTGACCTGAAAATCGCCTCACCGTCACAAATAAGCATCTTTTCTCCCTGCTTTTCACCGCTTAATACGGTGACGGACAGGAGTTCCTTCTTCGGATTACCGGATCTTAAAGCCCTGAAATAATCATTCATATTCCATACCTCTCCTTTCCAGAAAATGAAGCCTGTTCTCCCTGAAAAAAATTCCGGAAGCTCCCCCGCCCCTTTCGTTATATTTTACTGCGAATAACGGCGCTTTGTAAAGGAAAACCCCCTACCGCAGCTTTTATAATCGGGTATTGAAGTAAAAAGAACCCTGCGGGGGGTATTCCTCCGCAGGGCTTGTTATCACTTGGTCTGATAGCTTCCACTTAGGTTTGACCCTTTGAACAGGATCTGTTTTGTACCGATGTCATAGCTGAATTCATCTTTCTTTGCCTTGTAATCTTTATTGTTTATAAGGATCTTAACTGATTTAAGTTCCCCCTTCTTATTGAATTTGGGCGTTGCCTTGTCCGTATCCCGGACGTAGTAGGGGTTACACTTGAATGGCAGGCCGTTACTGCCTTTGGTCGCTTTCTTGATCTTCTTTACCGCGTCTTTATCTGCACCGGAAAGCCCTGTTATCTGGATACGGAGCTTTTTCTTATTTACCTTAATCTTTGTGGCCGTATAGGTAGCATTCCCCTGTGATACCGTAATACCTCCGAAGTATTCGGGCGTGATCTTACCCTTGCCAAAGAAGGGTATTTCATGGGCATAGGTTATATTAAATTCACCTTTTGACTCAGTGGAAACAGCCATGGGCTTATTAACCGATACAGTAATAACGGCTTCCTTCGGTGTGTCCGGTTCGGGGTTCTCCTCCCAATGGGCATACACCGTAGCATCCGATGTAAATACCGTTGATGTTGTAACCTCCGTACCGCCGTCTTTCTCTGTGAACCACCCGGTGAAAGTATGTCCTTCCCATTCAGGTGTCGGAAGGGATGTAAGTTTCCCGTCTGTTCCTGTCGCAGCTGATCCGGAAGATACCGTACCCCCGTTCGGATCAAAGGTTATCGTATATGTGGCGGGTGCGGGGATCTCCTCCCAATGGGCATACACCGTAGCATCCGATGTAAATACCGTTGATGTTGTAACCTCCGTACCGCCGTCTTTCTCTGTGAACCACCCGGTGAAAGTATGTCCTTCCCATTCAGGTGTCGGAAGGGATGTAAGTTTCCCGTCTGTTCCTGTCGCAGCTGATCCGGAAGATACCGTACCCCCGTTCGGATCAAAGGTTATCGTATATGTGGCAGGTGCAGGGATCTCTTCCCAATGGGCATATACTGTAGCATCCGATGAAAATACCGTTGATGTTGTAACCTCCGTACCGCCGTCTTTTTCTGTGAACCACCCGGTGAAAGTATGTCCTTCCCATTCAGGTGTCGGAAGGGATGTAAGTTTCCCGTCTGTTCCTGTCGCAGCTGATCCGGAAGATACCGTACCCCCGTTCGGATCAAAGGTTATCGTATATGTGGCAGGTGCAGGGATCTCTTCCCAATGGGCATATACTGTAGCATCCGATGAAAATACCGTTGATGTTGTAACTACAGTTCCGCCGTCTTTCTCTGTGAACCATCCGGTGAAAGTATGCCCTTCCCATTCAGGAGTTGGAAGTTCTTCAAGCTTTCCATCCTTTGTTGTTAAAGATTCTGGGTCACAGCTTCCGCCATTGGCATCAAATGTAATGGTATATGGGGGTATAACAGTTCCGGATTTAGTGTCTGCCGGACTGACATTTGGGTCATTCATGTCAGCCGCACTAATTCCGGCAGCATAATACTTAATGCATCCGGTAGTATAGAGCCCGGATATATCCGGATCAACTTCTTCTCCATTTATAGGATTCTCACCACCATCTCCACCGTTTCCAATGGCAGCACCTTTCCCATAATTTAAACCTTCTCCGTATTCTCCGTTGATGCCACCTGCGGCCATTACTTCGGCATCGTTGCTTATCGTAATATCAGAGCACGTTCCAAGTCACGAACCACCAGCCCTGCTGGTGGTTTGATGTTGGCCCTACTGGGCCAATGTTACTGTTCCGCCTAAAGGCGGTCCGGCAAACCTTTGCCTGTTACTGGTGACCGCTTAAAAGCGGTTCGCTACTTCTCTCCTTCCATTCTGTCTCTCTCGTACTGTTCAGCTATATACTTTACGATAGTCTCTTCGTTTACTTTGCCGATTGTCTCGCAATAGTATCCTCTTGCCCAAAAATGTCGATTATATTTCTCCCGGTACTCTGGGTGACGATCGAATATCATCAGTGCACTTTTACCCTTTATTCTTCCGATAGTTTTTGATATGCTCACTTTCGGTGGTATAGATACATACATGTGAACATGATCTGGCATCGTTGCTGCCTTGACTATAGTCACCTCTTCCATTCTGCATACTTTCCCAAGTATTTCCCCTACTTCCTTTCGAAGCTTTCCAAACATTGCTTTCCGACGGTACTTTGGAATAAACACTATGTGATACGTGCAATTGTACCTACTATGTGCTAAACTTTGATCATCCATTTCGGATACCTCCGTTATACATATTGTGCGGTTTGCCAGACCTACACTTATTGTATCACGGGGGTTCTTTTTTTCTGTTACTCCGCTCACCGCCTCCAGCATCGTTAAGTCTCCCAAGCTCCGCTTGGGGGTTTATACTGTTTCACTAAATCCACCACCGATTCCGGCTCCGCATACTCCACCGGCTGCAGTTACTGATCCTCCGGTGATTTGTATTTCCGAACCGGCTGCATAAGCTCCGCCGCCGATCCCGGCTCCACTTCCTCCACCGGTTGCAGTTACTGTCCCTCCGGTGATTTGTATTTCCGAACCTGCTCCTTTATGTCCGCCGCCGATCCCGGCTCCGTCAGCTCCACCGGCTGCAGTTACTGTTCCTCCAGTGATTGTTATTTTGGAACCAGCCCCGCTGGTTCCGCTGAACATGAATCCTGCGCCTCCGCTACCGATCCCGGCTCCGCCACAAGCATTGCCTCCACCGGTTGCGATTACTGTTCCTCCCGTGATTGTTATATTGGAACCAGCTCCACCAGCGCTCGTTCCACTTCCTGCGCCGCCACCGCCGATCCCGGCTCCGCCAGGATTTCCACTTCCAATGGGTCCTCCGTTTGCGGTTACTGTTCCCCCGTTGATTGTTATATTGGAACCAGCTCCTCCTTGTCCGCCACCGATCCCGGCTCCATATTGTCCGCCGGTTGCGGTTAAAGACCCGGTTCCGCATATCTCAAGGGAACATGTGCTGTCAGTGTTCTTTTCAATCCCGGCATGACTGTAGCCTGACTGTAATGTATTAGTCCCGACAAGCTCTATGACCACATTTCCATTACCGGTTATGCTAACCGCCGCAGGATCATGTTGTTCTGGATTGAAGGTAATATTTACATCGTTAAGCTTAACCTTTGCGGGGTGACCAGAGGCTGTGTTTATTACTATGCTATTACTTGTAGAAGAGCCGCTAATGACGGGATTGGGGTCAGTACTGCAGTTAATATTTACACTGCCCGTTGAAACATTATAGTTTCCGGCATAAATCCTCTCCGCCGGAAAGGCAGTAAGTGCCGCCCCACCCATTACAAAAAATGCAATAAATAAAACGATCTTCTTTATTATTCCCATATTATTCTCGAATTTTTCTGACCAACGGTTACATCAAATTATTTTATCACCAGTCGGGAAATATGAAAACCTAACAATCTTTAATTTATGTATATGTAAAATCCACCCCATTTTCCGCGGCCTATAACTCAAGGAGGAGTAATGGGCCGTTTTTTGGTGGAAAAATCCCGCCCTGCACTCCTTAACCCTTTAAGGAGCTCTCGTTCATTTCCGTTCCTTTTGTCCTTGGGAGGGGTGAAGGGGATTGACGTTTTTCATTAAAGGTAGGAACTGGATTTTTTACACAGAAGGTCAGGAGGGTTTTATGGATAAGGGAATGATAGACCGGATATTCTGCGGTAAATGCGGAAACCCGTATAACCGGCACTCTTGGAGCTTCCGGAACTTTGTACAGTGGCAGTGTATTAACCATATGCAGAACGGCTTCATGGTCTATGGGGCAAAGGAGTATGAGTTTCATTTCCTTGATGGCACTGTGCGGCGAGTGCGGGTTTGAGAATCCCCTTTCGGGGCAATGTCATTAAGTTAAGATGACGAATAAAGATCTCTATACCAGAAATGGTATAGGGGTCTTTTGGGGGACATATTCTGGATTTATACGGTCGTTAGTTCAGGATAAAAACGATTATGATTCCTTACCAAGCATATCATGAATATATGTCCGCAAGCCATCCTCCGTATCTATCCCATATTTTTGGTTTATCAGGATATAATACTTCTTGATCCTCTCTTTATGAGTAATCCTTTCCAACACCTTTCCGCCATACATCCCGAACGTATTCACAA
>CAMVGV010000043.1 GCA_947167135.1 uncultured Lachnospiraceae bacterium | reverse complement strand
CGATGTCCAGATGTTTCGGTGCAAAACAAAGGTAGAGAGCGTAATCTGCGATGCACATTCCGGCTGATGACCGGGCTGCCGTAGTGCCATAAGTGCCGGCCCTGGCTACTGTACCATGGGTGCGGGACTTGCCTTTAAGGTGTAGTTACTGTGATCCAGGGAGAAATTGATGTTGTAGTATGGATCACCCTTTTCAAGCACTTCCTTCCACTTTTCCCTGAAATGCTCAGATTCTTTATCGTAGCGCTCCGCGTTTTCTTTATTGCTCCCGTCGGTATCATCTCCCCTTGACACGCTTTCATAGTGAAAAAGCTCTGCAAAGGGAGTAAAAACGTTCAGGAGACCCAGGGAACGGAGCTTCAGGCAGAAATCCACGTCGTTCAGAGCCACGGCAAAGCTCCCGTCAAAGCCTCCGACCCTTTCAAAATCGGATCTCTTTACCATAAGACAGGCTCCGGTCACGGCGCTTACATTCTGGGCATAGCAGAGCCGTCCCATATATCCCAGGTTTTCCCAGGAAAGCCTGTAATGTGTATGACCTGCGGTCCTGTGGGCTCCGAGGCCAATAACGATGCCGGCATGCTGAATGGTGCGGTCCGGGTAATAGAGCTTGCTCCCCACGGCTCCCACGTCCGGGCGTTCGGCATACATAAGCATGTTTTCAAGCCAGTCCCGGCTTATGACCTCCGTATCGTTATTAAGAAACAGGAGCATATCCCCGGTGGAATGCTGTACTCCGAAATTAATAAGCTTTGAAAAATTAAAGCCTTCTCCCTCCCCGTATTCATAACGTACCACTCTCCCGAAGGGTGCCTTTTCGATCTCGCCGTAAACAGCCTTCAGATCCCCGGATGAACTGCCGTTCTCCACAACCACTATCTCATAATTATCATAGGAGCTTTTTGTGATAATAGACTCCGTGCATCTCTTAAGGTCTGCGGCATGATCCTTATTCGGTATGATGATACTGATTTTCGGTCTCGAGGTTAATGCATAGCGGATACGGAAAATAGTGGCAAAGGCCTTGGTGCTCTCAATCTCGAAATCCCTAAAGCCGCAGGACTCAAGATGGGCTGCCACGGCACCCTTTGCGGCATCAATGGCATAGGTCTTTGTGTTTATGTCCGCTGCGGTTGAAAGTGCGTGGCTTCTCCAATAGTAGTAAACCCCGCTCACATGCCTTATTACTGAGGCCTCCTTCGTAAGACGGAGTATCATGTCGTGATCCTGGCTTCCGTCAAACTCGCTCCTGAAGCGGCCGCATCTGTCCGACAGCTCCTTTTTGAAAACCGAGAAATGGCAGATATAGTTATTGGCCCTCAGATTATCGATTGCGAAGTCCGGCTTAAAGTGCAGGGTAATCATATTGTCGATACTGTTTCCCTTGAAGGTCACCTCGTCACAGTAAAGAAAGTCGGCATCATACTCCTCAATTTCCTGCATATAGCGGAAGAGCACCGAAGGATGCAGAATGTCGTCGTGGTCGAAAAGACCAATGAAATCACCTCCCGCCAGGTCAAAGCAAGCATTTGTATTGCCAGAAATACCCAGATTCCTGTCGAGCTTAGTGTATTTAATGCGGCTTGCTCCCGCAGGATTAATACGGCTGTCACTTTCCATATACTGCCGTATCACATCACCCACATAGGCGTGCTCCGGGTCAGAACCGTCCGCAATACAGAGCTCCCACCCGGAATAGGTCTGGGCTGTCACACTTTCGATCATCTCACGGAGGAATTTTTCCGGAGTATTGAAAACAGGCACCAGAATGCTGAATACATGGCGCTTTGCAAAAGCAAAGGAACTCTCCTCCCTGCGCCGCTTCTCATCCGGGAAGCTCAGGCTTCCGTGGAACCTACAGGCCTTTTTTTCTATGCTCTTACTCTTGATCTTCCGTATGACTTCCCTGACGCTTCCAAGCCTTCTGACTCTTTCCACCCCGGCAACGCCCTTTGCATAGACATTGCGGAAAGGCTTGATAAGCTTAAACAGCTTACTCTGCTTAAGCTTATCAAGCTTATCCTTCATCTCCGCGTTTTCCGCTTCCGCCTGCACAAGCTCACGGGTAAGCTTTTCATTCTTCTTTCTTTCCTGCTCGTAGAGCTCCTTATAATATCCGTCCAGACTCATAACGTGATAAATCCCCTGTCTCTTCCGAAAACATCCTTACCCGCAAAGCAAAGGGCAATATCCTCCTTTTCCGGAACCCCGGATAAGGAGAGTAAGTCTATCTTTACCGAAAAGCCGGAGAGAAGGATATCCTTCTCCTTCGGGAACACGATCAAGAGATCATCTCTCTTTATCCTTCCGGTTTCGAGAAGACAGGCTCTGTTCCCGTCTTTTATAAGTACCTGTATATCGTATTCATAGCCCGGCTTTCCGTGTACAAAGCCCCAGCCGCTTATCTCCAGAAAGTTTTCGTGTCCCTCAGCATCCGACTGCCTTATACCGCAGAATTCAATATTGTATAAAAGCACACCCTCCGCGGCCTTTTTTAAGTTCCTGGAATATCCCGCTGCCGAGGACAATGCCGCAGCGTCATAAAAGGGTATCCTGTCCCGGAGCGTAGGGACATCTACACCCATATCAAGCTCTGTCCCGGTAAGGTTTACGTTGTACCAGGGATCGCCGTTTTTTACCAAAGAAGCAAATTTCCCGTAAAAATACTCTCTTTCCCTCTTAAGCCTTGAGTACCTTTCCGTCTCCTCACTGTCACTCTTTCTGGAGAGGCTCTCATGATGAATCAGAAAAAAATCATTCAGGCATACATTATAGTATCCAAGGGAAAGAAGCGACGCACAGAGCTCCACATCAGTGTAAGCTACCGAGAGCTCCTCATCAAACCCTCCGGCTTCGTTAAACTTTTCTCTCTCCACCATAAGGCAGGCTCCCGTAACCGCAAACACGTTTCTTTTTATGCGGTTTATCCCCCTTCCGTAAACCTTATCATCATCATACCCGGAAAAGCAGTGGCTGGCACCGCTTTTAAGGAGAGTGATTCCGCAGTGCTGTATCTTCGTTCCGCCGGGATATAAAAGCCTGCAGCCCACCGCCCCGGTTTTCTTCTTCAGAGCCTCCCTCATCATCTGCCTTAAAAAAAATCTGCCCTCCGGCACCTCGATATCATCATTAAGGAAGAGGAGTATCTCCGACCTTGTAAGACCTGCTCCCCGGTTGCAGAGAGCGGAATAAATAAAGGCCTGTTCCTCCCTGAAATAGGAAAAGCCGTATTTATCCGCGAGTGCTTCGTATCTGATCGTGTTTTCTTCAAGGCTTCCGTTATCAATTACAACGCATTCAAGCCTCACACCCTCTTTTTCCGCGGAAGAATTGAGCCCTGAAACACACTCTTTAAGGAGCTCCGGGTGATCCCGTGAAAGGATAATGACCGCAAGGCTTTCGGGAAGCACCGTCTCCCCGTCCACCTTCCCTCCGTTGTCCTTATAACGGTACTCGTGGTGGGATCCCGCATGGTACATAACCTCCGGGATATGCAGCGGCTTAAGGGCGGCTTTGCCGCACTCCCTTAGGAAATCGAGGCCTCCGTTATTCTTTATCCCCTTTCTTTCGGTACGCATAATAAGGTCATTACTGATAAGGGTAAGGCCTCCGGGATAATAGAAGCTGTCAAGGGTATCCGGGGAATGATCCGGCTTGAAAAAGGGATCATGCCTCCTTCCGTTTCTATCCTCTTCATCCTCATCCGTATAGATAAAGTCAAAGCCCTCTTCAAAAGCTCCGTATTCCGAAAGAGCCGCGGCAAAGCCGGGATCTATGTCACCGTCTCCATCCAGAAAAAGGGTGTAGCTCTCCGGCAGGTGAAGCTCCCTTTCCTCCCGCTTTATCTCCTTTTCCCTTATCCAGAGCCCGTAGGGATCCTTTATGTCTCTTATTAAAGTCCTGTACTCATCTTTTTTCATTCTTATCCGAAAGGGTGACCGGAATATATTCCGGTCTGCTGCCCCTGAGGAGGTGCTTAAAGCCGGAGCCTCCGTTATCTATCGGCATGGCAAATTCATAAGCGAGGGGCTCGAAAAACCTTTTATCAAGGGTGGCTATATGGTACTCGATATGGAGGATACCGCCGCCGGAAACCTTTTCCAGGATAAGCTGCGGATCGGCGGTGTCAAAGATTATGACGTTTTCGGTGATACCGGTTCCGTTGGTAAGGATCTCCGTGTAAGAAGCCCCGTTAAGAGTGATCTTATCTATCCTTAAAAGACACTTAAAATCCCCGGGATCCACCCTGAGTGCGGTACAGTCCTCGGGAAGCAGTGTCTCAAACATTATCCTGTCTTCATCATTTCTTTCGGCATTGATAAGAAGTGAGTCTTCGGGATGAAAGCCGAGACCCCTGTCATAGAATATCCTGGGTTTTTCGGGACGGATCAAAAGCCTTGATTTACTGAGAGCCTCCTCCAGATGGATATTCTCCGCACCGAAAATGGAATACATCCCCGTCAGGGAAATATGCCTTCCCGCTATATGTCTCTGCAGAGCCTTTTCCATTTCATAGAAAACATCCATAAGATCCGCGTCTATGCCTATCTTTTCAAAGATTCCGTCAAAGACCTCCGGCTCTGCCATATCGAGGGACGAAAGGAAATAGCTCACTGCACGGAAAATGCAGAAGTCTACCGGCACGGGAAAATCGAACACCCACTCGTAATCGATGATATTCCAGCCATTATTGTAAATAAGATTTGAAAAAATGAGATCCACATCGGTCAGCATCATGCTCCTAAGGCTTCCAGGAACACCCGTAACCTCAAAGACCTCGGCGAATTCCCTTGTTGCCCAGAATTCCCTTATGGCTGCCCTCCGGAGAGCCTCCGCAAATTTCACTATGGCTTCAACACAGCTCTCCCCCTTTCCCAGGGACAGGAGCCGCTTCATCTCCTCGTCCATACTGCGCCCCACGATGTAATCGAACTCCAGATGCATAAGCTCTCCGGAGCGGTTATAGACCTTTCTCACGGGACAGGGTCTGAAGCTTGTGGATCTGAATTCCTCTTTAAGTCCTTCATAGGCGTCCGCCATCCTTAGAAGATGCGGCACGGCTTCCTTTGAAAAGGGAGTCTTTATCACTGTCTTCTTATTCAGCTCGTCCACAATGATGTCTGTCCTGATCTGATAGAGGGGATCCCTTTCCGTAGAATGCTTGGAATATATGGGACAGCGCCCGCTTCCCCTCCCGCTGCTTCCTTCCTTCCGGAGCACGCATAGATATGAATTTGAGAAGAAGGGGAAATAACCGTCGCCCAGCGCCTCGTCAAGAGCTGCTCCCTCGTCAAAGCAGCTCACCCTCTCACCGTCAAAGTTCCTCTCATTATCATTAAAATCCCCCTTAAAGGGAAGCCTGTCATCGGAATAAACGGTGATCGGCAGCTTGTAATCAGGATATGGATAATAAAATCTGTAATCATAACCCGCAGCATGGAAGAGGCGCATAAGACCGGCCCTTGAAAAGGTCCTCACACCGTCTCCATGGGTATAACCTTCGATACCGTCATAGTATCTGCCGGTGTGATCCTCCCTGCAGCCGGCAAAATATTTCATGCCGTACTTATTCTCTATGGCGATCACTATCTGCCCCCCTGTATTAAGATGGGAAGAGAGAAGATTCAGAAATTCATGATAAGGATTTATTGCATCGATGTAGAGATGAGCGTATTCCAGAACCCCGATCAGAAGAATATAGTCATACTTTTCCTTAAGCTTCTTTTCTATATCCTGGAAATTGCCGACCTTGATATCTATATTGTCATACTGCCGGTTCCTGTATGCATTGATCCGGCTCCTTCTGTAGCTTAATTCTATACAGGTCACAGACCCGGCGTGCTTTGCGAGAGTCCCGGTTACCGCACCGCAGCCCGCTCCGATCTCCAGCACCTTCTGATCCTCACTTATCGGGAAAAAGTCGATTATGTTTCCCCTCAGATGGGAAAGATGGTATAGAGCGCTCCAGCTTTCCGTAAGCGCAATAAGTCTGTTAAACTCGGGCTCGGTATGCTCCTTTACGATTTCCAGGAGCTTTTCCTCCGCTTCCCCCTCGGAATAGAGATCCTCTCCGCTGTAGTCCGAAAGATCCAGGGTCACTCCCCCGATCTTCTCAATCGTTCCGCTCATGACTCTTCTCCACTGTTGTTTCCATTCCCATGTCAAAAAATCCCGTCGTATCCTTTGAAGAAATACAGTTTATGCTGAAAATGTCGTACATCCTGTTATAAACCGTGAATTCTCCGTTCCTGTAGCCCACCAGTCCCAGAGATACCAGATACTCCCCGCCCTGAAGACACATATCCTGGGTAAAGGTGGCAGTCAGTATATCGCCCTTTTCCGGCTCACCGGTGCTTATCTTTTCAAACATGGTGTTTGTACCGCATATCTCCACACCCATCCTGTTTTTGAAGGAAACAGCGATTATGGGCTCACTGATCTTTTCGTGGAAAAGACACCTGACCCTTATGGAAAAGCTGTCTCCCTTTATTATCGTATTGGTGATCTCCCCGCTGTTATCTATGCAGCAGAAATCCGTGATATCCGCAAGACCGTTCCCGTAGGTGTCTGCGGAGGGATTAATGCTCATCCTGTCCTTCCAGAGCTTTTTCCCTTCTGAGGATGACCGGTCTTTATTCCGGTTAAAGCTGTTTTCCTCAGACGGTGTACTGTCAAGCTGATGCACCAGCACCTTCTTATACATATCGATTATCTCTTTCGGAGCGCCCTCGCCTATCTTTCTGCCTCTGTCAAGGAGCACCACCCTGTCGCAGTATTTACTGATACTGGAAAGATCATGGCTTACAAAAAGGATGGTTTTCCCTGCCTTCTTAAATTCCTCGAATTTGTGATAGCATTTGTTCTGGAAGAAAACATCCCCTACGGAAAGTGCCTCATCAACAATAAGTATCTCGGGATCTATATTTATGGCCACTGCAAAGGCAAGGCGTACAAACATACCGCTTGAATAGGTTTTGACCTGCTGATAAACAAAGTCTCCTATGTCCGCAAAGTCAAGTATGTCCTGAAGCTTTGCGTCTATCTCGGCCTTCGAAAAACCTATCATTGTGCCGTTCAGATAGATATTCTCTATGCCGGTAAACTCCATATTGAAGCCGGCTCCAAGCTCCAGCAGCGCCGATATCCTTCCGTTTATCTCCACATTACCGGAGCTGGGATTCAGAACCCCGGTTATGATCTTCAGCATGGTGGATTTGCCGGATCCGTTGGTTCCGATTATGCCCACGGTCTCACCCTTATTAACGGACAGCGAAACATCGCGGAGGGCATAGTGCTCATGATAAAGCTTCTTCCTGGTGAGCCCCAGAGCGTCCCGCACCCTGTCCCTCCTGTGGTCATAGAGCTTATACATTTTATGAAGATGATCGACTTTAATTACTGTTTCCATTTATATTGATAATATTAACCCCGGCTTTGGATCAGAGAACATCCGCAAAATGTATCTTCAGCCTCTTAAAGACAATGGCTCCGGTCAAAAACATAACTGCAGTGAAGATCCAGAAATACGCGGTGGAATAAAAATGCTCGAAAAACCACATATTATCGAGAAACGACATCCTGTAGCCGTCCACAACGTAGTATACCGGATTCAGCTTGAAAAGTACCTGCAGCGGTCTCGGCAGCGCCTCAATATGCCACATTATGGGAGTGATCCAGACCCCCACCTGCAGGGCAATGCCTATGATCTGGCCCAGATCCCTGAAAAACACGACTATGGAACAGGTCACATAGCTCATTCCGAGGACCAGAAGGAAAATACATATTGTAAAATAAGGGAGCTGCAGCCAGTAAATGCTGGGATAATACCCGCAGAGTATCATAAGGAGTCCTGCCACTAAGGTCAGGAAAACGTGGATAAAAAGCGAGCTTATTACCTTGATGATGGGAAGTATGCTGATCTTGAAAACAACCTTCTTCACCAGATACTGGTAGGATAAAAGAGCACTGGTTCCCTGTCCGAGTGCATCCGAAAAGAAAAACCAGGGGGTTATCCCGGCAATAAGCCACAGCACAAAGGGATAGGAGGTCTCCCCGGTAATATCCGACCTTGCCCCTACGGAAAAAACAAACCAGTAAACCAGCACTGTCACCACAGGCTGTACAAAGGCCCAGAGTATCCCGAGATAAGAGCCCGCATACTTTGCACGGAAGTCATTCTTTGCCAGCTTCCAGATAAGCTCCCTGTTCTGATAGAGTTCGATAGGCAGGCTCACTATCCTGTCATACATTAGTATGAAGCCTATCAGTGCGGCATCTATCATACAGCAGGAGATGATCTTTTTCAGGATCTCCTGCAGCGGATCAGCCAGTGCATTGGTATGGAGTATTATATAAGCATTCCATATGGCTGTTATGACCACCACAGCCCATATGACCTTCTTTTTCTCCCTGCTCATAATCCCTTTTCCGCCACCTGTTCCGGATAGTTACCTGTTGGCTCTGTAATCGGAGAAGTCCTGCCAGTTCCTGTCACGTTCGTTGATATTATAGTCCTCCGGTCTTATCTCCGACGGCCATTCAATACCGATCTCCGGATCATTGAATTTAAGTCCTCCGTCATCACCCGCATGATAAAAATCATCACATTTGTAACAGAATTCCGCAATGTCGGAAAGCACCAGAAAGCCATGTGCAAAGCCCCTCGGTATAAACAGCATTTTCTTGTTCTCCTCGGAAAGCTCGGCTCCGAACCACTTCCCGAAGGTCTTTGATCCCTCCCTCAGATCCACCGCAACATCAAAAACCCGTCCTCTTATGACGCGTACCAGCTTCGCCTGGGGGAAGTTCTTCTGAAAATGCATTCCCCTTAAAACCCCTTTGGTGGAGGAGGACTGGTTATCCTGTACAAATTCACAGTCTATACCCGCTTCAATAAACTGATCCTTCCTGTAGGTCTCTGAAAAATAACCTCTCTCATCTCCGAAAACCTGCGGCGTGATAAGCTTTATCCCCTCTATTTCACAGGTTTCAACCTTTATCTGTCCCATCCTGTAAATTCTCCTTTCCATTATGTATATGTCATCCTGAGCGTTCCTCTTGTCATCCTGAGCGTCAGCGAAGGATCCTTACAGTGAAACATTCAGATTCAGATCCACATACCCCTCTATGCCGTCCACATGCCCCTTTGAGGAATACTGCCACATATCATACCTGGCATTATAGGTTGGTCTCACAGCCTTATACTGTGCAAGCCACAGGGGGAATTCTTCCAGCTCCCCGGCGTAGATATGATTATGGAGCCAGTTTTTATTTGCATAATATCCCGCTCTGTAGCCCGCATTTTCCAGGGTCTCGATAAAGGCCCTGATATTTCTGGTCCTCTGCTCCCTGTTTACGAGATCCCCTCTTCCTCCCGAGGATTCCACATCAAGGAAAACCGGCAGTGAAAGCTCCTCTTTTGAGACCAGGGTTCGAACCATGCTGGCTTCCTCTATGGCTTCCGTCTCATCTAATGCCTGGGTAAAGAAATACACTCCGATCTTCAGTCCCGCATCCTTTGCACCCTTAAGGTTTCTTTCAAAATACGGATCCTCCACCAGCGCACCGGTGCTTGATCCCCTGTAGCCCATACGTATGATCACGTATTCTATTCCGGCATCCCTGACTCTTCCCCAGTCTATGTCCTTATTGTACTTTGAAACATCTATCCCGATGGTGCCTTTTTCCAGGTCTATCTCCCCGGCTTCCAGAAGCTTTCCGTCGTCAAACTCTCCGAGTTCTGCCGTGTCCTCGGCATCCGCATCAACCTCTTCCTCGGTCTTAATAAGGGTTCTTATGTAGTCGACCACCTGATAGCTGATGCCGCTCCTCACGGTAACGGAGCTCACGCTGTCAGGGGTTATAAAGCCATGCCGTGGCTTCAGCTGTACCGTATATTTCCCGCTTCCGAGATCCGCCGCAGTGATCATCCCGTCCCTGTCGCTGTCCTCGTATTCGGCGCTTCTGCCGTCCTTTGAGATCTCTGCCCTGAAGGGAACTCCCTTGATAAGCTCTCCTTCAGCGGTGGTTATCATGATCTTTATATCCCGGTTTACGGATGACAGGAGAACATTTACATCTGTCCACCTGTCCTTAATATCCTCTTTTTCCGGGTGTTCCTCCCGGGGACTCTCCGGCTTTATCTTTCCTACATCAGTGCTCTTCAGATCCCTGTAGCCGTCATCTGTACCGCCTTCCGCTCCGTATTTTTCTTCATCCGGCGGCTCTGTCCCTATAGTATCCTTACTCTGTTCAAAGATATTCAGCAAAAGCACAAAGAAAGCGGCCACAACCAGAAAAGCGGCTGCGACCGCAATTATCCTGAACTTCTTAAACCCCATTTGCAACGTCTACCAGATACTGGCCGTATGCGGTTTTTATAAGAGGCTCCGAAAGCTTCAGAAGCTGCTCGCGGCTTATGAAGCCTCTTTTAAAGGCTATCTCTTCGATACAGGAAATATAGAGCCCCTGTCTCTTCTGGAAGGCGGCTACAAAATCCGCCGCATCGAGCAGTGAATCATGGCTTCCCGTATCAAGCCAGGCAAAGCCCCGTCCCAGCGTTTCCACGAAAAGATCCCCACGGTTTAGATACTCATTATTAACGGTGGTGATCTCAAGCTCCCCCCTTGCGGAAGGCTTCACATTCCGGGCGATCTCCACCACGTCATTATCATAGAAATAAAGTCCCGGAACCGCATATTTTGATTTCGGATGTTCCGGCTTTTCCTCTATGGAAACCGCCCTTCCATCCTTATCAAATTCCACCACTCCGTATTCCTTCGGGTTCTTTACATAGTATCCGAAGATGGTTGCTCCCTTTTCCCTCTCTGCCGCCGTTTTCAATACTCTTGAAAAATCGTGGCCGTAGAAGATATTGTCTCCGAGAACCATTGCTACCCGGTCATTCCCGATGAAATCCGCACCTATGATAAAGGCCTCGGCAAGACCGTTCGGATGCTCCTGAACCTTGTAGGAAAAGCTTAAGCCGAGCTCCGATCCGTCCCCGAAGAGCTCTTTGAAGGAAGGCAGATCCCTCGGAGTCGAAATGATCAGTATATCCCTTATCCCTGCCAGCATCAGGGCAGAAAGGGGATAGTAGATCATAGGCTTGTCATACACCGGCATCATCTGCTTCGAAACCGCTTTTGTAAGGGGGTAGAGACGGGTTCCGCTGCCTCCTGCAAGTATTATACCTTTCATTTACTTTACTCCTTTTTTAGATTCTTCGCTTCGCTCAGAATGACAATCCTACCTGTCATCCTGAGCACCAGCCCTCCCTATCATCCTGAGCACCAGCCCTCCCTGTCATCCTGAGCACCAGCCCTCCCTGTCATCCTGAGGAGCGAAGCGACGAAGGATCTTCCTCACCGTCCTTCATACATCTTCTCATAATATGACTGGTAATCACCGCTCGTCACATGAGCCATCCACTCCTCATGGGACAGATACCATTTCACGGTCTTTTTTATCCCGTCCTTAAAAGCAGTCTCCGGCTCCCAGGACAGTTCCTTCCTTATCTTGTCCGGGGCAATGGCATAACGTCTGTCATGACCCTTCCTGTCGGTTACGAAGGTAATGAGATCATCACTCACATTCTTCTTTCTGGGATCATCATCCGGCAGTATCTCTCTTAAGGTATCGAGTATTATGTGTATGATCTCGATATTCTGCTTTTCGTTATGCCCTCCGATATTGTATTTTTCGCCGATCCTTCCGTTACTTAATACCATATCGATGCCCTTGCAGTGGTCATCCACATAAAGCCAGTCCCTGACATTCTTTCCGTCCCCGTATACAGGCAGATTCTTTCCATGCAGGGCATTGTTTATGATAAGCGGTATGAGCTTTTCCGGAAACTGGAAGGGTCCGTAGTTATTGGAGCAGTTCGTTATGACACCGGGGAAATGATAGGTATCCACATATGCCTTTACGAGAAAATCAGAGGAGGCCTTGCTGGCTGAATAGGGGCTGTGGGGATCATAGGGAGTGTCCTCATAAAAATAATCCTCCGGGTCACTTAAGGATCCGTAAACCTCATCCGTCGATACATGGAGGAAGCGCTTTCCCTCCTTAAAGCTTCCATCCTCATTTTCCCAGGCCGCCTTTGCTGAGTTAAGCATTATCAGCGTTCCCAGCACATTGGTTTCCACAAAGATCTCGGGATTCTCAATGCTCCTGTCCACGTGGCTTTCAGCCGCAAAATTTACAACAAAGTCTATATCATTTTCCTCAAATATTTTCGAGATCCTTTTTTTGTCCCTTATATCAGCCTTGATAAAGATATAGTCATACTCCTTATCCAGACCCTCAAGGTTTTCGAGATTTCCGGCATAGGTCAGGGCATCCACATTTATGATACGGATATCCTTTCCGTATTTCCCGAACATATAATGTATGAAATTGGAGCCTATAAACCCTGCTCCTCCTGTCACAAGGTACGTTTTCAATTTGTTTTTCCTCCTGATACTGTTTACTGAAGCTTCAGTCTTCTCACCAACCCCGTATTTTATCATAAACAGGGCTATGACTCAACTAAGCAGGGCTTCCTGCCCTCCGTCCCGGCTACCTCAGATCCTTGGCGTAATTTGCGAACCTTGCCGCATTCTCCCTGTCACCCATTATCACATATGAGATATGGAGGCCGAGATAGGGGTAAGAGTCATGGTACTTCAGGTTAAGGAGCGGCTCCGTTTCAAAAGCCGCATTATAATACCACATGCAGGCTTCCTTGTAGTTCCGCCTCCCACGGTAGTATTCACCAAGCTCAAAAACCGCCTCCGAGGGCGTGTGCTCCGATGCAAGTGTCCGGGATGAGGCAAGTAGCATAAGCGAGGTATCATCAAGGAGACGGGCACATTTTATCACAACACATGCTGCCATCAGCACCAGATCCTCCTCGCTGTCCTTATCCATCCTGCGTCTGAAAAAGTCCTTTGCCTCCAGGAAATCCTCATCACTTCCCGAGATAAAGAGTTCTCTTGCGTACATCCTCGCAAGGTGGTTTGAAATATCCCCGTCCTTCTTTATTATCTTCCGGAAAATGGAAAAATCCCTTCCGCTGTGGAGCGACACCGGACAGTGCTTTATCTCCACATTACTGTCAAAGATCACCGGCTTCGTCCGGACAGCCTCATGCAGCGGATCCTCCCAGAGAGGGGTACGTAACCTCTTGTAGAGCTTTGGTCTGAGTTCCCTGTCGTAATTGTAGGTGGTATTCGCCTCCAGCTGGTTAGTATAGTACATCTGCACTATCTCGACCTCCGGAAGAAGAGCCTCTTTTAACTGTCTGAACCGCTCCACATTCTTTTCGTCTATCACCTCGTCCGCATCGGCGCTGTAAATATAATCACAGGTCGCAAAGGAGAAGGCATAGTTTCTCGCGGCTGAAAAATCATCATTCCATTCAAAGTCATATACCTTATCGGTATACTCCCCCGCAATCTTCTTTGTTTCATCCGTGGAACCGGTATCCACTATGATGATCTCGTCCATCAGATCCCTGATGGGATCAAGACAACGCCTGAGTATCTCCGCCTCGTTTTTCACTATCATACATAAGCTGAATGTCATATCCCGTCGATGCCGCTCCTTTCCTTACCTCTTGCCGCCTTCTATGGGCGGCTCTTATCTTTATGCAGCCTGATGTCATTCAGGCTCCTTATTTATTGTGTCCGGATAGTTATCCGTCGGCAGGTCAAAATTCTCCGCCTGGGCGTACAGAATATCCGTAAGCTCGTCCACGTTCTCCTCTGTCACATACATTCCGTAGCCCTGCTTCAAAAGATTCTTATCCACCCTGTTATTATACAGTCTGTCTATTATGCTGTCCGCTACGGCAGGAGAGAAGTGGCTGGTCTCATAATAATTCGACATATCCAGGGTCACATCGTTAAAGCCGCTGAAATTCCAATATGGAGTTACGGCTGCAAGCTTTTTCAGGAAAATAATGTAGCCGTTCGCAATATCTTTTTGATAGGTATAACCGTTAAGAGGGTTCGTAAAGATCCTTAAATTAATGCCGTTTTCCCTGCAGATCTCCACTATCTCCCGTATCTCATCGAGGCTCTCCTCCCTGGGATAATAGTAATCTGACCAGGTGGCATCGGTCTTGTCATAATGAAAGTCGGTCTGGATGCTTAAATTCTCCGTTCCGGTCTCTAAAAGCCTCTCCCCGTAGCCGGGATCGGTATTCTTATGCTTCATTATGACCTCAATGGATTGGGAAAGGGTTATGAGATCAAGATACGACAGATAAAAGCCGGCCTTGTCCGAGAGGCTTCCGCTCCAGGGAAAGGGCTTCCTGTAGAGCTGATCCTTATGAAAATCAGGATCCACAAAATACGAGATATCATCAACCCCCATGGTGACATTCTTTATTTTCACTCCCCGGTCAAGCATATCCTTTAAGTTCTGAAGATGCTCCCCCGGTGTCCCTTCGGAATATGCCATATCATAGTAATGCCCGTCATTCATTTTTGACACATCAAAAAAGCCTGCCCGGGATGAGCCGAAAAGAAAGGAATCGTACTTATCCGGATTCCTGAGTATATTCATCATTTTCACATAGCCCTTGTTCGGCTCCACACCGTTATTCCTGATATGGTTCCAGTGAAAAATATTGTAGGGATCAAGCCCCACTCCGAGAGGCAGAAAGATCACCGAAAGTATCAGAAAAAATATAAGGCATTTCCCGAGAAATCTTTTCATTATGCCTTATATTCTACTCTATTGCCGCCCTATTCGCAAATACCTGCTAGAAATTAAAGTAGATAAACTGCTGCGTTGTACCGCCATGCAGCTTGTTAATGATGATAAGAGTGGTAAGGCCCACATAGATAAGCCACCGGAGCGGCAGCTTCCACTTCGACATCTCCTTCGGGATGTCGTGCTTTAATGCAAAGAAATCATATACCATAAGAACAACTATGGCGGCAAGGAGCTTCCACAGTCCCACATCAGTGATAAGCATATCCACCTTCATCTTTTCCCAGGCATTTAAGAAGTGCAGTATAACGCCGTTATGAAGGTGGGTAACGATAAACAGGGCATCGCTTATGGAATCCGCCCGGAAAAAGATCCAGGCGAGGTTCACAAGAGCGAAGGTCAGAAGCCCGTGAAGCACCGTACTTATCCGCCTTTCCTTCTTTCCGGCGGTCTTTTTTATAATATCCCTAAAGACCCCTTCTATCACCTGATAGATACCGTGAAGTCCGCCCCAGAGTACAAAGGTCCAGTTTGCGCCATGCCATAAGCCGGATATCAGCATCGTTGCCATCAGATTCAGGTTCTTCCTTATTTTCCCCTTCCTGCTTCCGCCCAGGGGAATATATACATAGTCCCTGAACCAGGTTGACAGGGAAATATGCCACCTCGACCAGAATTCACGGACGGATGTGGAAAAATACGGACTCTTGAAATTCTGCATAAGCTCAATATTAAAGAGTCTGGCAGTTCCTATGGCAATGTCCGAATAACCCGAAAAATCACAGTAGATCTGGAAGGTGTACATAACTGAAACCATAATGAAGGTCAGTCCGAAATAGTAAGTCACGTTTCCGTAGATCAGATCCACATACTTACCCAGGGCATCGGAGATAACAAGTTTCTTAAAGTATCCCCAGAGCATCATCCTTAAGCCCGACACTGCCAGATCATAGTCAAATTTTCTCCTGCACTCCAGCTGGGGCATCAGCTCGTTTGTCCTTCCAATAGGACCTGCGATTATCTGGGGGAAAAAGGAAACATACAGGGCAAAGCGGGCAAAGCTTGGCTGTGCCTTAGATTTTCCCGTATAAACATCGATAAGGTAGCTTGTGGATTGAAATGTATAAAAAGAAATGCCCACAGGCATTAAAAGGCTCAGAAGATGCGGTTCAATATTCATCGAAAACATCCCCATAAGCCCCACAATGCTGCGGGCAGCAAAATTATAATACTTAAAGAATATCAGTAAGCCGAAGCACAGAAGAAGAGTCAGGATGAGTATACCCTTCCTGAAGGCCCTGTCTTCCCTGTCTGCCTTTTCCAGCACAAGGGATGCCGCCCAGACCACGAGGCTCGTGCAGAGTAAAAGCAGCACGTACCTCGGGCTTGCCGCCATGTAAAAGTAATAGCTTACAAGGAGCAGCACTATCCATCTGAATCTCTCCGGCGCCACCCAGTACAGGGCAAAAGTCACCGGCAAAAAAACCAGAAAGGCATACGAGTTAAAAAGCATGGGTCTTATTCCATTCAGACGTCTTCGGTTTCAACTGCCTCAGCTTCCGGAGCTTCCACTTCAGCTTCCTCTTCCGAAAAATCGTCAAGGGTTATCTCTTCATCATCATCGGCATTGATGGGCATATTGTCGGTGGAAAGCTCAATATTCCTGTAGTGCTTCATACCGGTTCCCGCAGGTATCAGCTTACCGATTATGACATTTTCCTTAGGTCCGATAAGATGATCCACCTTACCCTTGATCGCCGCATCCGTCAGAACCTTGGTGGTCTCCTGGAAGGATGCTGCCGACAGGAAGGAATCCGTGGCGAGCGATGCCTTTGTGATGCCGAGGATGATCTGGGTTGCCGTAGCAGGCTCCTTCCCCTCAGCAATAAGCTTTTCATTGATATCATCAAGCTCCAGGGCATCCATTCTGGCGCCCGGAAGCAGATCCGAATCTCCTGCCTCGTCTATTTCCACCTTTTTAAGCATCTGATGAACAATGACCTCAATATGCTTATCGTTTATATCAACACCCTGTGAGTGATAAACCCTCTGGACTTCCTTCAGGAGGTAATCCTGTACAGCACGGACTCCCTTGATCTTAAGGAGATCATGAGGATTAATGGAGCCTTCGGTGATAACGTCACCTGCCTCTATTTCGGAGCCGTCCTGGACCTTGATCCTGGATCCGTAAGGGATAAGGTAGGTTTTGCTTTCGGCTGTTTCGCTGTTTGTAACGACAACCTCTCTCTTCTTCTTGGTGTCCTTTATCTCGACAGTCCCTTTGAATTCAGCGATTATAGCGAGACCCTTGGGCTTACGGGCCTCAAATATCTCCTCTACTCTGGGAAGACCCTGGGTAATATCGGAGCCCGCCATTCCTCCGGTGTGGAAGGTTCTCATGGTAAGCTGTGTTCCGGGTTCGCCTATGGACTGGGCAGCAATGATACCCACTGCTTCTCCGACCTGAACGGGTTCTCCCGTAGCCATGTTCGCACCGTAGCACTTCGCGCATATACCGCTGTGGCTGCGGCAGGTAAGTATGGTACGGATCTTTACGGATTCGACAGGTTTCCCGTCCTTCACGCCGACGGTACAGATAAGCTTCGCTCTCCTGGGTGTGATCATATGGTTGGTCTTTACGATCAGATTTCCGTCTGCGTCATATATGTCCTCACAGGAGTATCTCCCCGTGATCCTCGTTACCAGCTGCTCAATATCTTCCTTTCCATCCATGAAGGCCGCAACCTCCATGCCGGGAAGCTCTCTGCCTGTGCCTTCACAGCAGTCCTTTTCGCGTATTACAAGCTCCTGGGAAACGTCAACCATTCGTCTTGTAAGATATCCCGAGTCTGCGGTACGCAGAGCCGTATCTGACAGACCCTTTCTGGCTCCATGGGCACTCATAAAGTACTCCAGCACGTTAAGTCCTTCACGGAAATTGGACTTAATGGGAAGCTCAATGGTATGTCCCGTTGTATCTGCCTGAAGTCCTCTCATTCCCGCAAGCTGCTTTATCTGCTTATCGGATCCGCGGGCTCCGGAGTTTGCCATCATGAAGATGTTGTTGTACTGGTCGAGACCTGCCATCAGATCCTTTGTGATGCGCTCGTCACAGTTTTTCCAGGTTTCAACCACCTCGTTATAACGCTCTTCGTTTGTGATGAGACCTCTTCTGTAGTTTTTCGTGATCTTGTCCACCGTATCCTGTGCCTCATCCAGAAGCTTCTGCTTGCTCTCAGGAACCACCATATCGGAAACGGAAACGCTTACGGATGCAATGGTGGAATAGTGGTAACCCATATCCTTTATATGGTCAAGGGCCTCTGCGGTCTTAATGGCACCATGGGTATTGATAATCGCCTCAATTATGGCCTTCAGCTGCTTTTTGCCCACCATGAAATCAACCTCGAGAACCAGCTCGTTTTCGGGAATGCTCCTGTCAACAAAGCCGAGATCCTGGGGGATTATCTCATTGAAGAGGCAGCGTCCCAGCGTGGTGTGAAGTACAGCCGACTTTACCTTACCGTCAGCATCCTTCTTCTCCCTTTTCACATAGATAAGGCTCTGAAGAGTGATGTCGTGGTTTGCATAGGCCATGATGGCTTCTTCCACGCCCTTAAACGCCCTGCCTTCTCCGGGTTCCCCTTCTCTTGCCTGTGTGAGGTAGTAGATACCGAGAACCATGTCCTGGGTGGGAACCGTCACAGGTCCGCCGTCCGAGGGCTTTAAGAGGTTATTGGGAGACAGCATAAGGAATCTGCTCTCTGCCTGTGCTTCAACCGAAAGAGGAAGATGGACAGCCATCTGGTCGCCGTCAAAGTCGGCATTGAATGCGGTACAGGCCAGAGGATGGAGCTTTATTGCCTTACCCTCTACGAGGACGGGCTCAAAGGCCTGGATACCGAGTCTGTGTAATGTCGGAGCACGGTTCAGCATAACGGGATGCTCCTTTATTACCTCCTCAAGAACGTCCCATACTATGGGCTCCAGCTTTTCCACGGATTTCTTTGCGCTCTTTATATTGTGGCTGGTACCGTTTAATACCAGCTCCTTCATAACAAAGGGTTTGAAAAGCTCTATGGCCATTTCCTTAGGAAGACCGCACTGCCAGATCTTCAGCTCGGGTCCGACGACTATAACGGAACGTCCGGAGTAGTCAACCCTCTTTCCGAGAAGGTTCTGTCTGAAACGTCCGCTCTTACCCTTAAGCATATCCGAAAGCGACTTCAAAGCCCTGCTTCCGGGACCTGTAACCGGACGTCCGCGGCGGCCGTTGTCGATCAGCGCGTCAACCGCTTCCTGAAGCATTCTCTTTTCATTGTATACAATGATATCCGGAGCTCCGATCTCCAGGAGCTTCTTAAGTCTGTTGTTTCTGTTTATTATCCTTCTGTAAAGGTCATTTAAGTCCGATGTGGCAAATCTTCCGCCGTCCAGCTGTACCAGAGGACGGAGATCGGGAGGGATAATGGGTATATTGTCCATTACCATCCACTCCGGCTTCTGTCCGGATTCCCTGAAGGCCTCTATGACATCAAGTCTCTTTATGATACGTGCCATCTTCTGACCGCTGGCACCCTTGAGCTCTTCCTTAAGCTCCTCGGATTCCTTATTCAGATCAACCTTCTGCAGAAGCTCCTTTGCAGCCTCGGCGCCCATTCCCGCGCGGAAGCCCTTTGAGCCGTACTTTTCCACGGCATCGGCATACTCCTTAGCGGAAAGGATCTGCTTAAATTCAAGATCTGTCTCCTTGGGATCCAGAACTATATATGATGCAAAGTAAAGCACCTTCTCCAAAACTCTCGGTGAAAGATCCAGCATCAGTCCCATACGGCTGGGTATGCCCTTGAAATACCAGATATGGGAAACGGGAGCGGCAAGCTCTATATGTCCCATTCTCTCACGGCGGACTGAGGATTTGGTCACCTCTACTCCGCAGCGGTCACAGATGATGCCCTTATAACGGATCTTCTTATATTTTCCGCAATGGCATTCCCAGTCCTTTGTAGGCCCGAATATCTTCTCACAGAAGAGACCGTCCTTTTCGGGCTTCAGGGTTCTGTAGTTTATGGTTTCAGGCTTTGTGACCTCTCCGTGTGACCACTCAAGTATCTTCTCCGGTGAAGCAAGACCGATCTTTATCGCATCAAAGCTCAGCGGGCGGTATGTATTTGACTGCCTGTTATTATAATCCGGCATTTATGACTCCTTCCATAAAATCAGCGTATCAGTAATTGTTACCACCCCTCCTTAGTCTCGCCTGGAGGAGGGGAATTTCTACGACTGAGTTAAAACTGGTCAACAGGATCTTCGTTTCCGTCAAAGCTCTCATCGAAATCGGGCTCTTCCACGACTTCCTCATCCTCAACAGTCTCCAGCTCTCCCTCTTCATTGAATTCCTGGGTCTGGAAACCGTGGCTTGCGTAATTCTCCTGCTGCCTGATATCACGGTCGTCATTGAAAATGGCTCTCATATCCGTTTCGCCATAGTCAACATTCTCGCCGATCTCAACCTCTGTTCCGTCTTCTTTCAGCACACTGACATCAAGTCCCAGTGACTGCATCTCCTTAAGGAGCACCTTGAAGGACTCGGGAACGCTGGGCTCGGGTATGTTCTCGCCCTTTATGATGGCTTCGTAGGTCTTTACACGTCCTATGACATCATCGGACTTTACTGTAAGCACTTCCTGAAGTGTATAGGCTGCACCGTATGCCTCCAGTGCCCACACTTCCATTTCCCCGAATCTCTGTCCGCCGAACTGGGCTTTTCCACCCAGAGGCTGCTGTGTGACAAGAGAGTACGGTCCGGTGGAACGGGCATGAATCTTATCATCAACCAGATGGTGAAGCTTCAGGTAATGCATATGACCTATGGTAACAGGTGAATCAAAGAATTCTCCGGTACGTCCGTCACGAAGTCTCACCTTACCGTCGCGGCTGATACGGACACCCTTCCATACCTCCCTGTGGTCCCTGTGCTCGGAAAGATAGTCGAGAACCTCGGGAAGAAGAACATCCTTATATTTCTTTTCAAAATCCTCCCACTCCGAATTTACGTAGTCGTCGGCAAGCTCCAGCATGTCCTCTATATCAACCTCGTTCGCACCGTCAAATACGGGCACGGAGATATTAAAGCCCAGAGCCATTGCGGCCAGTGAAAGGTGTATCTCAAGAACCTGTCCGATATTCATTCGGGAAGGAACACCGAGGGGGTTCAGCACTATGTCAAGAGGTCTGCCGTTTGGAAGGTAGGGCATATCCTCCACGGGAAGCACACGGGAAACAACACCCTTGTTACCGTGTCGTCCGGACATCTTGTCGCCCACCTGTATCTTTCTCTTCTGTGCTATGTAAATGCGGACTGCCTGGTTTACGCCGGGTGAAAGCTCATCGCCGTTCTCCCTCTTGAATACCCTGGCATCCACAACTATTCCGAATTCTCCGTGAGGCACCTTTAAGGATGTATCCCTGACCTCATGTGCCTTTTCACCGAAGATCGCACGTAAGAGCCTTTCTTCGGCAGTTAGCTCGGTCTCTCCCTTGGGAGTAACCTTACCCACAAGGATGTCTCCGGCACGTACCTCGGCACCTATGCGGATGATACCTCTTTCATCCAGATCCTGCAGGGCATCCTCACCGACACCGGGTATATCCCTGGTGATCTCCTCGGGTCCAAGCTTTGTTTCACGGGCCTCCGACTCATATTCCTCGATATGGATCGATGTATAAACATCCTGCTGTACCAGCCTCTCCGAAAGCAGTACGGCATCCTCGTAATTATAGCCTTCCCAGGACATGAACCCGATAAGGGGATTCTTTCCGAGTGAAAGCTCTCCGTCATGGGTGGAGGGTCCGTCGGCTATAACATCACCGGCCTCGATGTGATCCCCCTTCTTGACAATGGGAGTCTGATTATAGCAGTTGCTCTGATTGGAACGCATAAACTTGATAAGGTGATAATCCTCATCCGTTCCGTCGTCATTCTTTACCTTGATAAGGTCGGCCTGTGCCATGGTAACGGTTCCGGGCTTCTTCGCAATAACGCAGTCTCCGGAGTCAACCGCGGCTTTTCTCTCCATACCGGTACCGACCGCAGGAGCCTCCGTAAGGAGAAGCGGTACGGCCTGACGCTGCATATTTGAACCCATGAGTGCTCTCGTGGGATCGTCATTCTGCAGGAAGGGCACCAATGTTGTAGCAACAGAGAATACCTGGCGGGGAGATACGTCCATATAGTCAAATAAGGTCTTCTCCCAGGCCTGGGTCAGATCCCTGTAACGTCCGGATACCAGTGAATTCTTGAAGTGACCCTCCTTATCCAGAGGCTCTGAAGCCTGTGCCACATAGTAATTATCCTCTTCATCGGCCGTCATATATACAACCTCATCCATAACCCTGGGATTCTCGGGATCGGAGTGGTCTATCTTTCTGTAGGGCGACTCGATAAAGCCGTACTCATTGATACGGGCGAAGCAGGCAAGGGAGTTTATAAGTCCGATGTTCGGTCCTTCCGGAGTCTCTACGGGGCACATACGTCCGTAGTGTGAATAATGGATATCACGAACCTCCATTCCCGCACGGTCCCTTGAAAGACCTCCGGGTCCCAGAGCGGATAAACGTCTCTTATGCGTAAGCTCTGAAAGAGGATTGTTCTGGTCCATAAACTGCGAAAGCTGTGATGAACCGAAGAACTCCTTCACCGCTGCGGTCACGGGCTTTATGTTGATAAGCGCCTGAGGTGTGATGGTGGTTATATCCTGGGTCGTCATTCTCTCCCGGACCACCCTCTCAAGCCTCGAAAGACCGATACGGTACTGATTCTGTAAAAGCTCTCCCACGGCACGGATACGACGGTTTCCCAGATGGTCGATATCGTCCTTTGTCCCGATGCCGTACTCGAGATGCATATTGTAATTTATCGAAGCAAAGATATCTTCCTTTGTGATATGCTTCGGAATAAGCTCATGTACACTCTTCTTTATAGCCTTCTGCAGATCCTGGGGAGTCTCGTTTTCGTCCATAAGCTTAGAAAGGGCGGGGAAATATACGAGCTCGGTAATACCGTAATCTGCTGCCTTGTGCCCTTTAGGAAAATCAATGTAGTGATTTATGTCAACCATCATTGAAGAGAGTACTTTTATATTCCTCTCCTCTCCCTGGATCACCACATAGGGTACCGCACAGTTCTGGATCTCGTCCGCGAGCTCTCTGGTAACCTCCGTTCCGGCAACGGCCTTAAGCTTCTTTAAGGCTACGACCTCTCCGGTACCGGGATCTATAACATCCTCCGCAAGGATGTGGCCCGCGATACGGTTTCTGAGCATCAGCTTCTTATTAAACTTATAACGTCCCACCTTTGCAAGATCGTAACGTCTGGAATCGAAGAACATTCCCTCTATTAAAGACCTGGCGCTTTCCTCCGCCAGAGGCTCTCCGGGACGTATCTTCTTATAGAGCTCCATCAGACCCTCGGCAACATTCTTTGCCGGATCCTTTGCGAATGATGCCTCCAGCTTCGGCTCTTCACCGAAATAGTCAACTATCTCTTCATTGGTACCGATACCGAGGGCACGGATCAGAACCGTGACAGGAACCTTTCTGGTCCTGTCCACACGGACATAAAACACATCATTGGCATCGGTCTCATACTCAAGCCAGGCTCCGCGGTTCGGAATTACCGTACAGGAGAACAGCCTCTTACCGATCTTGTCGTGATCTATTCCATAATATATACCGGGTGAGCGGACAAGCTGGCTGACAATAACACGCTCCGCTCCGTTGATGACAAAGGTTCCGGTGTCGGTCATTATGGGCAGATCACCCATAAAGATCTCATGCTCCTTGATGTCATTGTCGGGATTTGCACTGTTACGAAGCCTCACCTTTACCTTCAAAGGTGCCGCGTATGTGGCATCTCGCGCCTTGCATTCCTCAATGGAATACTTTCTCTCGTCCTTGCAGAACTCATAGTCCACAAAATCCATGCTTAGATTTCCGCTGAAATCCTGAATAGGAGAGATATCTGCGAAGGCTTCCTTCAGTCCCTCATTGGTAAACCAATCATAGGAAGACTTCTGGACATCTATGAGATTTGGCATCTCAATGACGTCCTGATTCCTCTGAAAGCTCATTCGCATAGCTTTTCCATTGTAGACTGGATGAATACGGTTCTTTTCCATTTTGTCCTCTACCCCGTTCTAAGGGTCCCCTGTGAAGACCACAGACCCTTCTGCCTGATCTACAGTTACCCGCACGACCGTGGTCTCTGAAAAATGGACGCAAAAAAGCCCATGTGACCACAATAGCGCATCTTGCATAGTAACACGGGCTTTTTGAAATGTCAAATATTTTCTTTTAAAAAATCTTACTTAAGTGTAACCTTAGCACCCTCGGCTTCAACCTTCTTCTGGATCTCCTCAGCCTCAGCCTTGTCAACTCCCTCTTTGATCATCTTGGGAGCTCCGTCAACGAGATCCTTGGCTTCCTTAAGTCCGAGGCCGGTAATCTCACGTACAACCTTGATAACCTTAACCTTGTTTGCGCCTACCTCTGTAAGCTCAACATTGAACTCGGTCTTCTCTTCTGCGCCTGCTGCGCCGCCTGCTGCACCGCCTGCTGCCACTACAACACCTGCTGCTGCGGAAACACCGAACTCTTCTTCACAAGCCTTTACGAGCTCATTAAGCTCAAGCACTGAGAGGCCCTTAATCGCCTCGATGATTTCTTCCTTTGTCATTTCTAATTCCTCCGAAAATAAAGTCAATTACTGTTTCTTATTCTGCTGCAGGTGCTTCTGCCTTTTCCTCGGCGGGAGCTGCCTCTGCCGCAGGTGCTTCTGTCTTTTCCTCAGCGGGAGCTGCCTCTGCTGCTGCAGGTGCTTCCTCCGCCGGAGCCGCGTCTCCTCCTTCTGCCTTCTTCTCCGCTATCTGCTTGATAACACGGGCGAAGTTTGCAACAGGTGACTGCATGGAACCAAGAAGCCTTGAAAGAAGCTCTTCTCTTGAAGGTACCTTTGCGAGCTCATTAAGTCCCGCCGCATCATAGAAGGTTCCTTCGATAACGCCTGCCTTGAACTCCAGCACCTTCGCCTTTTCCGCAAACTTTGCAAGAATGCGGGCAGGGGCTGTAACATCATCCGTTGCAAGCGCCAGAGCTGAAGGTCCGTCCAGATGGGGATCCAGTTCCGCAAAATCGGTTCCCTCAAAGGCACGCTTCATCATGGTGTTTTTGTAGACCTTGTAGTCAACACCGGCTTCGCGAAGCTGACGCCTTAATGCTGTATCCTGTTCTACCGTAAGTCCGCGATAATCGACCAGGACAGCTGCTTTGGCATCTTTTAACTTCCCTGCGATCTCATCAACCACAGGCTGCTTCAGTTCTACCTTTGCCATTTAGCTTTTCCTCCTTATTTTAGTAGTGTAAGCCGATCATCGGGTAGTACAGGGCACACTGCATACACGAAAACGGGCTCACGCCAAAGAAGCGGAGCCCATAAAAGTCTCTTCATAAAAACTCTTACTGTCCTCGGCAGGCGTAGCATCTCATCGGATCTCCTTACGCGGTAAACCGCACCTGCTGTCTTCGGCTTATTCAACTGCACAAAACTAACACATTATCATTATGCTGTCAAGTAGTAATTACCTCCATAGTCATTACGCTATAAACCATAAATGATAATGTCTCATTAAACCACAAAAGAAAATGTCCCGGT
>CAMVGV010000042.1 GCA_947167135.1 uncultured Lachnospiraceae bacterium | reverse complement strand
TTTGTCATAAGACGAAGGATGAGGTTAGCGGGATCGTAGCGCGAAAAAAACAGTTAGTAAGCCGGAACACAGTTGAAGACGGTGGGGAAGATCCTTCGTCGCTTTCGCTCCTCAGGATGACAAGAATGAGGCGCCCAGGATGACAAGAGTGAAGCTTTGTATTCGATCCTGATATAAGGTAGAGTGAATCCGTATTTAATCAAAATGTGTCTTTTAACGTTTGTATCAAATGATTGAAAATCATCGGTTAAATGAGAAAAAATGCCTGCTCTGTCCAAGAAATTGTAATGTGGACAGAGACAGGGTTATCGGGGTCTGCGGCTGCAATAATGAAATAAGAGTTGCAAGGGCAGCATTGCATTTATGGGAGGAGCCCTGCATTTCCGGAGGGAACGGCTCCGGCGCAGTCTTTTTCTCCGGCTGTGCACTGCACTGTGTATACTGCCAGAATACAAAGATTTCCGTTGGAGAAACCGGCGAAAAAGTCTCAACAGAACGACTTAAAGACATCTTTTTTGAGCTTTCGGAGAAAAACGCGGATAATATCAATCTCGTGACCGGAGATCATTTTATCCCAGGAATCGCTGACGCCATTGCCCTCGCCAAAGAAAGAGGAATTGACAAGCCCTTTATCTATAACTGCTCCGGATACGAAAAAAAGGAAGCCCTGAAGCTTCTTGACGGGCTTATAGATGTATATCTCCCGGATTTTAAATATATGGAAAACGACATTGCCTTAAAGTATTCAAAGGCTGCAGATTATCCTGAGGTCGCAAAAGAAGCACTATCCGAGATGGTAAGGCAATGCCCCTCTGTGGAGTTTGACGGGAGGGGGCTAATAAAAAACGGTGTGATAGTGAGACATCTCCTTCTCCCGGGACACGTAAAGAACGGGAAAAAGGTACTTTCATATCTTAACGAAACCTACGGGGATTCAATATATATAAGCATAATGAGCCAGTACACCCCTATGCCGGGGATCGGAGAAAAGTTCCCTGAGCTAGACCGCCGGATAACAAAAGCCGAATACGACAGGCTCGTTGACTACGCCATAAAGCTTGGTATTGAAAACGCCTATATCCAGGACAGGTCAGTCGCCAAGGAAAGCTTTATACCGGAATTCACATCTCGTCCTTGAACTCATAGCTGAATACATAATAGTAGTATTCGCCGTTTTCATCACTGCCCTTTTCCTTTTTCCTTATAATATTGATCTGGGGCCACTCTATCATCTTCCACTCTGTCCCGTTCTTGCCTTCACTCTTCTTATAGAAGTGAGTGCCTGCCCAGGACTGGAGGAAGCCGTCGGTTTCAAGGTTATAGATTTTGCCTTTTTCGGTGGTAATGGTCTTTTTTTCCTCATCTACGGAAACAGCATGCTCTATATTTTTGCCCCCGAAGCGGATAAAGTAAATATCCTCTCCGGTGATCCAGGAGCCCTTGGACTTTATCCAGTCTTCGGATGCCTTCTGATACTGCTCCACCTCTGAAGAAACATTGGCCGAACGTCTGTAAACCGCCGCAAAAGCGGGAAGTGAACTGAATAAAAGCGCTAATACCGTTAGAAATATAAACAGCTTTTTCTTCATTATCTTGTCCTCTCTATGGTCGATATTCCTGACTGCTATTATAACCGAAAAGTTACGTAAAAATCATTAAGAAAATAAAAAAATTATACGGAAAAGATCCTTCACTTACGCTCAGGATGACAATTATTTGGCTTCGCTCAGGATGACAATTATTTGGCTTCGCTCAGAATAACAATTATTTGGTTTACTTCTTTTTAGCCTGGGTTATAATGTAAACGTATATCCTGAAAATATCGCTATAGATGGGTTGATGTATTTCGATCAGAGGACTGCCTTGGCGTTAAGCAAGTGTCATTCTGAGCGAGGCGAAGAATCTTTCCATAGTTCATTTCCGGAGGTTAATTTGAAACAGAATAAAATCTATATTATCGATATACTGAAGGCTGCGGCAACCGTAATGATCTTCTGCTATCATTGTAACAGCCTTCTGCCCGGAGAATGGAAGTGGATCACTGTTTTCGGGGATACTCTCGGAAACAACCTCTTTTTTTTAATAAGCGGCTTTTCTTTGTTCCCTTCAATCAGATCTGCCGATCTTAAGGATTTTCCGGGCTGGTATCTTAAAAGGATAAAGCGTATCCTCCCGCTCCTTATATTATTCTACCTACTCTCTTACCTGACAGGATTTTATTCCTTTGCACCCTCGGGGCTTTTTACCGTATTTATCTACCCCTCACTTTACTGGTTTGTGACAGGGATACTCTTCTTTTATATCATCCTTTTCTTTCTTGGAAAGCTGCTTCCGGCAAAGCTCCTTCCCCTTTTTTACCTGCTTCTTTTATTCCTGTGGCTCATAAATCCGCTAAAAATGGAAAGCTATTATTATATCGGCTTTGCATTTATGCTGATCGGTTTTATGATACGGGGAATAATAAAGACCGGATCCGGAGAAGCTGATGAAGAAAGGCTTCCGGAGCCTGATGGCAAGGTTACTATTTCGTGCGTTATTTTATCTCTGGCGGGTCTCGGGCTTTTTCTCCTTCTTAAATTCAGAATGCCCTCCGCCCTCAGTGAAACCGGTGTGATCAGACTTTTATTCGGTATTTCCATTATCCTTTCTCTTATTCCGCCTCTGATCCTCGGAGCCGCTCATAACGAAAACCTGAAATGCTTTTTTGAAGCAAAGCCAAAGCTTTACTCATTCCTGCACCTGACCGGCAATCTCGCACTCCCCGTCTATATGATACAGTGCTTTAATGCCGGAATGCCCGGATATTTAATAGGGCAAAGAATAGTATTTCCACTCTCCTTTGCCCTGAATTTCATTATTGTATTCGGAGGAGCCTTGATCCTTGAACGCCTGAGACTCCTAATCGAAAAAAGGAACTCACTTAAAGAATGACATATTATCCCTGAGTCTCTCCGCAAGTCCCTTCAGCTGGTCAGCAGATCCTGCAAGAACATTTACGGTAGCATTAAGCTCCTGCATGGAAGCGCTGGTTTCCTGCGTAGATGCGGCATTTTCTTCGGAAATCGCGGAAAGGGAATCCATAACATCCACAACCACATCCTTAGCGGACATACAAACCCCTGCATCACTTGAGATACTTCCGACCCCGTTAACCGTTGTCTCGATATTCGCAATAAGCCCGTGAATACTTTCAACCGTAGCCTGCAGTACCTCCTGCTGCTCCAAGGCAACCTTCTTAACCTGCTCTGCCTTTAAGGTCGCCTGCTCGGACTGGGAAAGAAGGCTGGTCATTTCCTTACGTATCTCATCGGCTGTGGTATTGGAATCTGTGGCAAGATTTCCGATCTCTGTTGCAACAACAGCAAAGCCTCTTCCCGCTTCGCCGGCCCTGGCCGCCTCTATGCTGGCATTAAGAGCAAGGAGGTTTGTCTGGGAAGCGATATTCGTTATCATATCAACCTTTTCATTAACCGTATTAACCGCACTGCTGGTAGCACTGATAGCGGCTGTTATTTCTTCTACATTCCTGTTCATCTCCTCTGAGCTCTTCATCAGCTTGTCAAGCTCTGATGCGGAATCCTGGCTTGAGGTGTTCATTTCATTAGCAGTATCGGCAAGCATATTTGAATTTGCGGTAACACCTGATACTGCATCATCGATATTTCCGACACTCTGTGTTGCCTGCTGGATATTATCTGCCTGCTCGGTAGCACCCTTTGCGATATCCTGAACCGCATTGCTCACATCATCTGCGGTATGGGATATCTGATTTGCGGTGTCTGCAAGCTCCGAAGAAGAATTCCCAAGTGTTTCGGTGGTCTCGCGGATATCAGAAATGATCTCGCCAAGCTTATCTATCACGCTGTTCGTGCTCTGTATCATGCCTCCTATCTCATCCCGGTAATCCAGATAGTTATTGATCCTTACAAATTCACCCCGGGCCATATGGGACAGGGAATTATTTATCTCCTTCGTGCTTCCGAGGAGATAACGGAGAACAGAAACCGTAAGGAATGCGATAAAAATAATGATCACGGCAATTATCACAATGAGAACTATTACCTTGTTCCGGATCTCATTCTGCATTTCCTTATTCTTATAATTTCCGTATTCCTCAATGATATCCTGCATGGAGCCTATGATCTCCCTTGCCTCGAGAAAAGCTGCATACTGTGAATCATAATCTCCTGCTTTAGTGTGGGGATCATAGATCGCAGCCCAGGCATCCACCTTTGCCCTCGCATCTGAAAGAAGATCAGCGACTGAAGCAGTCTGTCCGTCTATCCTGAAGCTGTTATATAGGTACGGATCCTTTGATGTTGCAGCAGTAATGGAATCGAGGCCGTCATATACCTGCTGCTTATTTCCGTCATAATCATCAAGTTCTTCCTTTACGGCAGCCTCATCTCCCGCCTGTTCCTTGATGTGGGCACGGTCACTACCTATCTGTGACTGGTAGAAATCCCTGTCGCAGGCAAGAACATCATCAATAATGCCGGACAGCTCGTCAAAGTAAACTTCCTTTGCCTCGTTTAATACCGACAGCTGGCTCACTCCTGCATAAATTCCCATAACAATCGCAAAGATCGCAAGGGGCAGTGTCATGATCATAAGCTTAAGTAGAATACTCTGTTTTTTTAACATCCAAGCCTCCTTTATTAATATTAACGTTGTGCTATTACTGACCTACAATTACTGATCTGTCCTGAATAAGTCTTAAGTATTCCGGAGCATAAGAATGCTTTATCCCGGACCTGCCTCTGAACAGAAAATCTTAATAAACTTTCTTTATTATATCATTTCTGCACAAAAAATAAACATAATTTATGATTTTTCTGTTGTTTTTGTCCTCTTTTTTTCTCCTTCTTTAGACCCTTAACGGGATCGCATACGCCTGGAATCCGACTACTTTAACGCTTTGCTGATCATTGAGAAATCAAGACTGCACTTTCCTTCGGAAATAAAAACACAAGGAGCCAGAACTCACGGACTCCGGCTTTTTCGTATTTATATGGTTTCAGCAGCATATCCTTCGATCCGGTAGAGGGAGACAGGAAAGGTACCACAGCATCCCTGTTGACTTTTATTTTTTGGCTTACCGCCGGAAACAGGGTCCCATAACTGCAGTTTTCAGGTATGCCGCATACAGCGGCATTATACCACTACATCATATTCTTAAGGTGCTCAATTTCAGCCTGCAGCTGTTCAATGATCACTTTTTGATCAGATATTGCTGCATCCTTCTCCTCTATTTCTGCATCCTTCTGCTCTAATGCTACATCCTTCTGCTTAAGTTCTTCTTCCTGCTCTTTCAGCTTTCTCGTCTTGTAGTTGTCATTGATGATCCATTCCTCTCTTGCACGACATCGTTGACGGATCTTCTCCTCTTCCGTAAGCTGCCATACTCCGGATACTGCTCTTCCTATAGATTCATTCTTCTCTGCAAGCATCTTCATGTCCTCCCAGGTCTTCGCCTTGAAAAACTCTGCCCATTGATCAATTTTATCCCTCTTGTCCTCTTTGGTTGCCAGGTTCTTCCATCCATCACTTTTCTTCAGTGGATACCTGTAAACAGGCTTGAAATTTTTCATTTCCATTCCTCCCTATGTTTTTGCTATGCAGGAGTATATGGAAATAACAGCTGCCTGAAATGCTCTGTTTCTTCTGCTCCTGCTAATGAAAATGTGAAAATAGCATGAGCAATATCCCTGAACGGACGATAATCATTTGTTCATGCATTAGGCGAAACGCCTTAGATACAGACAAAATTATATCATCACGGCTATATTAATTCAATCTTAGTTTGAAAAATATATAAAATAATCAAGATAACCCACCACCTTTAGGTGGTGGGAATATCTTGATTTCGGGTGCGGGGTTATAAGCCCCGTACCCGGAGAGCTGCGTCAGCAGCGATTTTATAACGAGCAAAAAGCGAAGCGTTTGCGAGTTTAACTTATAGGTCTTCCGGGACCGGAATTGAGGGCGTTTTATTGGACTTCAAATCATTTAAGATCAGGTTGATCGAACAAAATATCTGGGGTATGCGTCAGTATATTCAAACAGGATATTCAGGTATCGAACAGATATTCGAAAAAACTATTGACAAGAGAACAGTTGTTCGATAAAATACAGATATCGAACGGGTGTTCTGAGTTGCCCGGTCCGTGGACTAATACGTATATAGCTAATATAGATACCGATATTCCCGGAAACAGGCAGAAAGGCAGACAGGCAGGACTATGGAAGGCATCATCAGAAATAATATCAACATAGAAAACGTAGGATATTCAGATAACTTCGATGAAACGGGAAGAACATATAATTTAACGAATTATGACCACATTTGCAGAATAAAGAAGCATCGGAGGATAAAGGGACAGCGCAGGGCGAAAAGACTGGCAGCACGGTTTATAACCGTTCTCTCTCTGCTGCTCATACTGCTGACCCTGCTTGGGAGCATCTGCTCCTTCGCTGATTCCTCATCCTCCGATATTCATACAGAGAAGCACTACAGCAGCATAATGATCTATCCCGGTGACAGCCTTGATTCTCTTGCAGAAAAATACCTGTGCCCCGAACAGAACGACAGAGAAAGGCTTAAGAATGAAATCGCCTCCATAAACCACCTGTCTGCGGAATCTGCATTGACCGCGGGAAATCATATCATTGTGCCTGTGTATGAATAAACCATTTACTACTTTATTATTTCTCCATTATCGTTCAAAGCGAGGTTTTTACCATCTGGAAGAGTAAGTATGATGAAACTTAAGCAGCATCCCGGCATTTTCACATTTGACTTGTCCAGACATCCATCTGCTTTTTCAGAAAGCCTCTCCGTAGCCCGCGAACTTCCTAATTTCGGAAACTTTGACCCTCTGTTAATATATAAAATAATCAAGATAACCCACCACCTTTAGGTGGTGGGAATATCTTGATTTCGGGTGCGGGGTTATAAGCCCCGTACCCGGAGAGCTGCGTCAGCAGCGATTTTATAACGAGCAAAAGCGAAGCGTTTGCGAGTTTAACATGCATTAAAAACGAAAAATGGCAATAAAAACTTTATTGCCATTTTTCATAAGATCCTTCGTCGCTAACGCTCCTCAGGATGACAAGATAACCGGCGCTCCTCAGGATGACAAGATGACCTGCGCTCCTCAGGATGACAAGATAACCGGCGCTCCTCAGGATGACACATCAATGAAGCATACCGTCAAGCACTTCTTCCGCTTTGTTCAAAGCATCCGGGATACCGGCAGCGTTCTTTCCGCCGGCCTGCGCCATATTGGGACGTCCTCCGCCGCCTCCTCCAACAAGGGGAGCGATCTCCTTAATGAGATTTCCTGCGTGGGCACCCTTTCCTATGGCTCCTTCGGTTGCAGCAACAACGATATTGGCCTTGCCACCGCAGTCGGACAGGAGCACGATCACAGCACAGTCCTTTCCTGCTTTAAGCTTATCGGAGAGATCCCGGAGTCCGTTCATATCAACATCCTTAATGGCAGCCGACAGAAGCTTCACTCCTTTAATATCCTTTTCAGCAACATCCCCAAGAGCCTCACTGTTTGCCTTGCTCTTAAGGGACTCGTTTTCGCTTTTAACTGCCTTTAATTCATCCTGCAGCTTCTTTATGTGCTCAGAGAGATCAGCCGGGGTGGTCTTCAGAAGTGCCGCGGCATTATAGAGCTTTTCCTCCTCATCCCGGTAATATGCCCTCGCATTGTCACCTGTCAGAGCCTCTATCCTTCTTATTCCGGCAGCTACTCCGCTTTCGGAAAGTATCTTAAAGATACCGACATGGCTTGTATTTGAAACATGGGTTCCACCACAGAGCTCGACGGAGAAATCTCCCATTTTTACGACTCTTACGATATCGCCGTATTTTTCACCGAAAAGTGCCATGGCTCCGGTTTTCTTAGCCTCTTCCATTGTCATTTCTTCGGTAACAACGGGAAGTGCTTCCGCAATCTTCCTGTTTACAAGATCCTCAACCTTATTAAGCTCATCCTTTGTAAGAGCCTTGTCGTGGGTAAAGTCAAATCTGGTCTTATCCGTATCCTGATAGGATCCGGCCTGCTCCACATGCTCACCGATAACCTCCCTAAGAGCCTTCTGAAGAAGGTGTGTAGCCGAATGGTTCCTGCAGGTACGGGCACGCTCGGTACGGTCAACCTGAAGTGTCACATTGTCTCCTGTCTTAAAGGAGCCCTTTCTCACCTCTCCTATATGAACGATACGGTTTCCAGAGTGAACTGTCTCGGTAACAATAAATTCTGACGATCCATCTACCGTTATCACACCCCTGTCTCCTACCTGACCTCCCATGGTTCCGTAGAAGGGTGTTTTATCGGTTACGATACTGCCCTTATCCCCTTCATTCAGGATATCGCAAAGCTCTGAACCCTTTGCAAGAGCAATGATCTTCCCACTATCCTCTGTATTTCCGTATCCGCTGAACTCTGATGAATAAGACGGATCCAGGGAATCGAATACCCCTGAAGCAGCTTCAAGGTCAGCAGAGAAATTCTGGCTTTCACGGGCCTTCTTTTTCTGCTCCTCCATTCCGGCATTAAAGCCCTGTTCATCAACTGTAAGACCCTCTTCTCCGGCAAGCTCAATGGTAAGCTCCAGAGGGAAGCCGTAGGTATCGTAAAGGAAGAAGGCATCAGCACCGTCAAGGACTGTCTTCTTTTCAGCCTTTGCCTTATCAAGGATCTTCTTAAATTCCTTCATACCGTTTTCAAGGGTGCTCTCAAACCTTGTAATCTCCTTTTCAAGCTCGGAAAGCACGAATTTCCGGTTCGAAACAAGGTTCGGATAGCTTTCGGAATAGATCTTATCGATAAAGATCTCTGCGATCTCTAGAATCTTTTCCTTAGAAAGACCGAGGGTCCTCGCGTGTCTCACCGCACGCCGGATAAGACGTCTTAAAATATAGCCTGCTCCGGTATTTGAAGGAGCAAGCTTCGCCTCGTCACCTATAAGCATTACCGACGTACGTATGTGGTCAGCAAGGATACGCATTGAACGGGTCTCTTTTTCATCAGCATTGTATTTCCCGCCTGTTTCCTTTTCGATATAGCTTATTACCGGACTGAATACATCGACCTGATATACATCACGGCTGCCGTTTAAGAATGCAAGTATTCTTTCAAGCCCCCAGCCTGTGTCAACGTTCTTCTGCTTTAAGGGCGTAAGCGTCCCGTCATGATGCTTTTCATACTGCATGAAAACATCATTTCCGAGCTCCGTATATTTGCCGCAGTCACAGCCGGGACCGCAGTCGGGACCGCAGTCCGGCCTATCCTCGATATAGAACATCTCGCTGTCGGGACCGCAGGGACCGTACTCCAAACCCCACCAGTTGTCCTTGGCGGGAAGATAGTAGATATTTTCCTTCTTAAAGCCGGAGGCTATGCGGTACTCTGCCCCCTCTTCATCCCGGGGAGCGTTCTCATCACCAGCAAATACCGTAGCTGCCAGATGGTCCGCGTCAAAGCCGAAGACCTCCGTTAAGAGCTCATAGCTCCATTTGCAGCGTTCCTCCTTGAAATAATCACCGAGACTCCAGCTTCCCAGCATCTCAAAGAAGGTAACGTGGCTCTTGTCACCAACCGAGTCGATATCGTTTGTACGGACACAGCCCTGGACGTTGCAGAGCCTTGTGCCCTTCGGATGTTTTTTCCCGAGGAGGTATGGCATAAGGGGCTGCATACCGGCCACATTGAACATAACTCCCGTGGAGCCGTCACTTACTAAGGACACTGCACCGCAGTCAACGTGTCCCCTGTCAATATAAAACTGCTTCCAAGTATTACGAAGCTCATTTGCTGTATACTGTTTCATAAACTACTGCCTTTCATACAAAAATAAACTTGTCCCTGAAATAATCCTTTAGATCTGCGATCTTTACCCTTTCCTGTGCCATAGAATCACGGTCTCGGACAGTTACCGAATCATCGGTTTCGGAGTCAAAATCGTAGGTTATGCAGTAAGGGGTTCCTATCTCGTCCTGCCTCCTGTAACGCTTTCCGATGGCACCACGGTCGTCAAACTCACAGTTCCAGTATTTGCTTAATTCATCATAGATCTTCTCTGCACCCTCATTAAGCTTCTTACTCAAGGGGAAGACACCGATCTTTACCGGTGCAAGAGCCGGATGGAAGTGCATCACATTCCTTATGTCCCCGCCCTCAAGTTCCTCTTCATCATAGGCGTCGCAGAGGATGGCAAGTACCATACGCTCCACGCCGAGGGAAGGCTCTATGCAGTATGGCACATATCTTTCATTCTTTGTGTCATCAAAATAGCTCATATCCTCGCCCGAGGTATTCTGGTGCTGCGTAAGGTCATAGTCGGTTCTGTCCGCAACTCCCCAGAGCTCTCCCCAGCCGAAGGGGAAGAGGAATTCAAAGTCCGTTGTGGCTCTTGAATAGAAAGCAAGCTCCGCAGGGTCATGGTCACGGGTTCTTAAGTTTTCGGGAGTAAGGCCCAGATCCAGAAGGAACTGATGGCAGTACTCCTTCCAGTATTTGAACCATTCAAGATCTGTTCCCGGCTCGCAGAAGAATTCCAGCTCCATCTGCTCAAACTCGCGTACACGGAAGATAAAGTTTCCGGGGGTGATCTCGTTTCTGAAGGACTTTCCTATCTGCCCTATACCGAAGGGGATCTTCTTCCGGCTCGTACGCTGCACATTCTTGAAGTTTACGAAGATACCCTGTGCAGTCTCGGGACGGAGATACACCGTATTCTTCGAATCCTCGGTAACACCCTGGAAGGTCTTGAACATAAGGTTGAACTGGCGGATGTCGGTAAAATTATGCTTACCGCAGGTAGGACAGGGTATACCGTTCTTCCTTATAAAGTCCATCATTTCGTCATTCGACCAGCCGTCAACGGAGGAATCAAGGGTAACATTATTCTCTTTACTCCAGTCCTCTATGATCTTATCCGCACGGAAGCGCTCGTGGCACTCCTTACAGTCGATAAGCGGATCGGAAAAGCTCTTTATATGCCCGGAAGCCACATAGGTCTGGGTATTCATAAGGATCGCACAGTCAACACCCACATTATATTTATTTCCGCTCACAAATCTCTGCCACCAGGCCTTCTTTATATTATTTTTCAGCTCCACGCCGAGGTTTCCGTAGTCCCAGGTATTGGCGAGACCTCCGTAGATCTCACTGCCGGGGTAGATAAATCCCCTGCCCTTGCAGACATTTACGATCTTGTCCATTGTTTTTTCCATACTGCTCTCCTTCTTGTATGTTGTGTATTATTATGTAAGATCCTTCGCTTCGCTCAGGATGACACTTCGACTCCTTCGGGCTTCGCTCAGGACATGACACCAGTCCGAAGGACTGATGTCACGGCGACATCTTTGAGCGACAGCGAAAAGATGTTGGTTGTAAAAGTATTTAAGATCCTTCGCTTCGCTCAGGATGACATTGTGGCGATCAGGATTACCCTACGACTATTTATAGATGATAATACTGTTGATCCCGGCCTTTTTTACCTCTGCAGTCTTCTTTCCGGTCTTTACCACATTCCTGGATATATATTGGATATCTTTGGGAAGGGCTATAACCGTGTCATCATTAAGCATCACATAATTACCCTTGATCTCATCCATTGCGTCAATGGTAAGAACCTGGTTTTTGTCATCAGCCAGGGTGAATCCGGTTATATCAAGGTCGGAAGCCTTTCCGGTCTCAAAGATCTTTTCATTATATGCCGCGTAATCCTTAGCTGATTTGTAGTAGATAACGGCTCTGGCAAGACCGTCCTTAATCTCCAGGGATTTGAGGACTATCGATTCATCTCCCGAGGCATTATACTTCTCAATGGTTGAATTCACCATCTTCTTCAGCTCCTCGGGATCGTATTCGGAGGTATCAAAATCCTCCACGCTCTTTTCCGTAAGTGAGCCGTCATTATTGAGATCAATTATATTATGGGAATTTGAGCTCTCTTCACCATCGGCCTCAGATAAGGCTCCGGAAGCAGCGCCGAAGGGCAGGGCGTCCTTTACAACTCCGAAAAGCCTGATCAAAAGAAAAATCACAGCGACAAGGGCAGCTATGGCCAGAATGAATGCAAGAGTTCTTGCAATATATGCTTTTACGCGCCTTGTCCTCTGTTTCCTAGACTGACGCCTGACTTTTCTCCTCTTTGCCATCAAACAGTAAAGCTCCGTTTTTTTCTAACAAACCATTATACTTCTCCACTGCTTAAAAGTAAAGAAACTCGGAATGACTCTGGCGGAATGACACCGCGTTCAGGATCTTCCGGCTTGAAAACTCCTTATGTACAGTCTTTCCCACATAAAAAGACGACAGAGCCGTTAATTCGGACAGTATCTCCTCATTGACGTTGAAGGTAAAGATCCGGGAGCAGGGGCTGTCCTGTATATACTTCAGGGCATGGAGGGTGCCGGGAAGCAGGGAACCGTAGCCATCCGGCGGAGGCAGCTCTCCTTCAATGGAGATTATCTTTATCTCAAATACGGAGCGGACCAGCCTATTATCGAAATCAGGGCGTAAAAGTGCAAGAAGTGATGAATAGATAAGGGAAATAAGCGGCGTATCCTCAACGCCTTCCCTTGAATAATAGTCTGCAAATTCCAGAAAATAACTGCCGAGATAATAGGCGTCAAGATCCGAACGGATCTCCTGAAAGTAATTGTCTATCTCTGTTTCCCTTAAATTATAGGCGCTTTTCCCCTCGGTCACGAGGAAGGTTCCGAAGGCAAAGGGCTGGGTAGACGCCATAAGCCGGTTTCCGGGGCGCTTCACCGCTCTTGCAAAAACGGTGATCTTTCCCCTCTCTGCCGTAAGGAGCGTAAGCCGTCTGTCAAATTCGGAATAATCCGCGCATTTTATTACCAAACCGTGGAGCTTAAGAACATCCATCAGTCCTGATCCCTGTATCCGAAGGAGCGGATGCCCTTCTCGTCGTTTCGCCAGTCCTTTTTTACCTTGACCCAGAGACGGAGCATCACCTTTTTATCTAGGAGCTTTTCAGCCTCCTTCCTGGCACCCACTCCGATCTTTTTAAGCATCTGACCGTCCTTCCCTATGATCATGCCCTTATGGCTCTTTTTTTCGCAGAAGATATTGGCATCTATGACCCAGCGGTCCTTATTTTCTTTCATGCTCTCTATCTCCACGGCAGTCCCATGAGGCACCTCCTCGGAGAGATTTCTGAGAAGCTGTTCCCTTATAAGCTCGGAAACAATACTCCGTTCACTCTCATCTGTTATGGTCTCCTCATCATAAAACGGCTCTCCATAGGGTAAAAATGAAAAAACCGCGGTCAGAAGCTCTTCCCTTCCTATATTGTGCTTTGCGGATATGGGGATTATCCTTTCAAAACCGAACAGAGCCCGGTATGCTTCGATAACAGCAGGTATCTCTCTGTCTTTTACCGTATCGGTCTTATTTATGAGAAGAATAACCGGTACATTAACATCCGTTAAAAGCTTTGAAATAGCCCTTTCACCCTCACCGATAAAGGAGGACGGCTCTACGATCCAGAGTATCAGATCAACATCACGGAGTGTATTCAGGGCAGCACGGTCCATATACTCCCCGAGCTTATTCTTCGCTTTATGTATGCCGGGGGTGTCAAGAAAGACGATCTGACCGCGCTCCTCCGTATATACCGTGAGCATACGCTTTCTGGTTGTCTGCGGCTTTCTGGAGGTTATAGCGAGCTTCATCCCCAGTATATGATTCATAAGTGTGGATTTTCCCACGTTCGGCCGTCCTATGATGGTGACATATCCGGCTCTTTTTACACTTTCCATTAATTAAGAGTCCTTGTCTCTGTGAACAGCTCCTTATTATCGTTTATCTTTTCCTCGGAGCCAAGAACACAGACATAGCCCGAATTTCTGATGCACTCCATATAGGGCTTTAGTGCCCTGATATCTTCCTTTTTGCAGCCAAGAACCTCATCGCGCTCCTTCTGTATATCCTCATAGCGTATATCCGAAAGGTAAGCTGTCCTGCTTCTCTGCCCTTCTGCCCTCGGAGTAAGGGGGTGATCCATTGCGGACACGGCTCCTATCACATACTTTGTCATATCCCTGTCGGAAGCATCAAAATTCTCAACATAGTCGGAAGCGGCATTAAAAATATCAAGTGTTTCCTTTAGATTCGGATCCCTGTAGGAAACAAAGTAGCTGTCACCAAAGCGTGAAAAGCTGCTCATGCAGCCGTAAGCTCCGCCCTTTACCCTGACATTCATCCAGAGGTAATCATAGCCCATTATGACCTTCAGTACCTTAAGGGCTCCCGAATACTCAAGTCCCTTATCCTTGAAATTCCCGGCCTCTGCCACATACTGAACCTGAGCCGCTGTACGTATGCCCTCAGTTTTTTTGCACGTCGTAAAGGTGTCGGGAGCCTTTTCATCAGAACCCTCACTTAAGGATAAAGCGAATTTTTCTCCCATCTCCATAATCCTTTCAAGGCTTTCACGGTCCCCGGTAAGGTCAAAGGAAAGGTTTTTCCGGGTCAGGATAAGCTCCTTTACCCTGTTAAACTTCCCGGTAAGAGAGGCAAAATTAGCGTCGAAATCCTTTAGAAGGGAAGTCAAAATATCATAAAGTACTACCCCGATGGTCGCCTCCTGAAAAGCGGCTCCCCTTGAAAAGCCTGCAGAAGCCCTTACAGCACCGGTAGCGTGTCCCGACGAGACAAGCTTATCCGACAGTCTGCTCTTCAGCATCAGAAGAACCTCCTGCACCCGCTTCCTGTCATTAAAGTCACTGCTTAAAAGTATCTCGGGAATGATCCTGAAGGCAAAATCCGTTTTGTCCTTAAGGTATCTTCCCTGAATCTCAAGGAATGAAGAGAGCCTGGTCCTCTCCTTCGTATTCTGGAAATTTGAAATATTATAGGCAATGCCGCCGCTGTTAAGATTGATCTCGTTATTCAGATCCTTGTAGCTGTAGTTTTCGGTATTCAGCTGCCCGATAAGCGCCGTATACAGCGCTGCATAGGGAATGAGCTCCGAGGGAACAGCGTCAAGGCTGAAGCAGATATTTAAGTACTCAATACCGTTTGTGTAGTAATCGTGGAAAAGATACTTCGTTCCACCGGCAGTCTTCACCTCATTTTTGAAAGGCTCCGCCTTCTTCTCTATATCTGATACGGCGAGCACCGGGATCGTAAGGAGTTCCTCCTCGGTGCTGGGCTCATCCTGATATGCCTTCAGGGCTTTCGTTTCCTCTATTATCCTGTTTTTCTCTTCATCCGACAGGCTTTCCTTATAGGCCTTTAGCTTTTCTGCCGCTGCTGCTTCCTTCTTTGCCGTAAGACCCTTTTCAGGCTTTAATACCACAACGGATGAGAAGCTGTTTTCCAGAAGATATTTCCTTATAAGCTCCTCGAAATAGCCGCTGTCCGCTTTCTTTCTAAGCTTTTCAAAGACCGCATTGGATTCGATATGGATAAAGGGCTTATCCTCATCATAAAGCCAGCTGTCCAGGCTCTGGAGTCCGTACATAAGACCCTTGGGGTAGGAGCCGAAATCAGCTTCCCTGTATCTGAATTCATAAACATTGATGGCCGCCAGAAGAGCCTTCCTGTCAATTCCCTTCTCTGCCTCATTTGAGAGGACTTCCCTTACGGTATCAAGGAATAGCTCTTTTTTCCCAACATCTGATTTTTTGACCGTAACTGAAAAATAGGGCTGGAGAACGCCGTTATCATAGCTTCCCTCCACGTCCTCTCCAATGCCTTTATCGAGGATTGTCTGGGTAAGTGGTGCACCCGGAACGTCAAGAAGGGCATATTCCAATATCTGGAAAGCAATGTAGCTCTCCGGATCCAGATTGTCACCGGTCACAAAATTTACGGAAATGTAGGTATTGCCCTTTTCCTCCTCATCCTCTGTGATGGAATAGCTCTTTTCTATATAGCAGGGAGTATCGAAGGGCTCCTGTTTGTCAAGTGCGCTGTCAATATGCTCAAGGCTGAAGTCAGACAGGTACTCCTTATCAAGGAAATCAAGGGTATCAGCCATATCCAGATCGCCGTAGAGGTAAATATAGGAATTTGATGGATGATAGTATTTCCTGTGAAGCTCCTTGAACCTTTCATAGCTGAGATCCGGAATATGCTCCGGGTCTCCGCCGGAATCGTATGCATAACGCGTGTTCGGAAACAAGGATTTGAGCACTTCTCTCGACAGCACATCATCCGGGGATGAATAGGCGCCCTTCATTTCGTTATATACCACGCCGTTATATCTTATTTCCCCGTCTATCGAATCCATCTCATAGTGCCAGCCCTCCTGCTTAAAGATCTCCTCCCTTTTATAGATATTCGGGTGGAGCACGGCATCCATATATACGTCAACAAGGTTTCTGAAATCCTTATTGTTGGTGCTGGCAACAGGATAGACCGTCTTGTCGGGATAGGTCATCGCATTAAGGAAGGTATTTAAGGAGCCTTTTGCCAGCTCTATAAAAGGATCCTTTACGGGGAATTTATCAGAGCCGCAGAGAACGGAGTGCTCCAGAATGTGGGGTGTACCCGTGCTGTCCATTGGAGGGGTTCTGAAGCCAATGTAAAAGACCTTATTCTTATCATCATTTTCAAGGAGCATAAATCTCGCCCCGCTTTTTCTGTGCCTGAGCCTTATGCCTTTTGAATGAAGATCCGTGATCTCACGTTCCTCCAGAAGCTCATAGCTGTCCTTTATCTTATCGTAATTCATATAATGCTTTGTTCCTTTCCTGATTTCCTTTTACAGCAGTATTTGAAGATCCTTGTTATCCTGAGCGCCAGCAACGCATATCCCACATCGAAGATGTGGGATGCCTCCCCGGCGAGGGGCGCTGCGTGCCAATGGCACGCGTTTAGCGCGGACCGAGTCGGGAGACGAGACGCGAAGCAACAGAAAGGATCTTTCACCCGGATACAGAAGATTCTTCGCTTCGCTCAGAATGACACTGTATGTGCATAGAATGACACTCTATGTACTCAGAATGACACTGTATGCGCTCAGAATGACACTGTATGTGCTCAGAATGACACTGTATGTGCTCAGAATGAAACTGATCCAAAGGTCTTCCGTCATGGCGACATCAGGTATTCGATCATTTTGTCATATACTTCTACGCCGGTATTGTAGCCATGCTGGTAAAAACGGTCGAGTAAATCAGTATTCGTCTCGGTTCTGGAAACCTCATTTTCGGTGGGGCGGATAACAAACACCCGTCCCTCCCTTTCCAGCCGCTCAAGGATATCCAGCTGCCTGTTATATACCTTGGGCCGTAAAATACAGGAACGGACAAGTACCGGCTCATCCCTGTAAAAAAGGCGGACCATTTCACCGGCCTTTGACTTCAGATTCTTCCTGTAGCCCAGGCGGCGGGTAAGTATCACAACGTTCTTCCTGTAGCCGAGCCTGATGCTCCTGCCGTAGGGAATTGAGTCCGAGAGTCCTCCGTCCATATATCTTTTCCCGTCCAGCAAAACGACCGGCGCGGCAAATGGCAGGGTCGACGATGCCCTGCATATTTTCAGAATGCGGTCATTATCCTTATTCTCGCTTAAATACTCCGGACGGCCCGTATCAATATTCGTAACCACCATTTCACAGATTATTCCGCTGTTTTTGAAGGTGTCGAAATCAAAGGGAAAATCCCTGTACGGAAAATCCCTGAAGGGCTTGTCCATATCATAAATATAACCGGTCTTGAACAGATTAAAAAAAGAGAGAGAGCGAAGGCTCCTGTCTCTTACTATAAAGGTATCCCTTGAGCGTCCTATCTGCCCGGAAACATAGTCAAGACCGTTGCAGGCTCCCGCCGAAACCCCAACAACATAGGGAAAATAAAGGCCTCTTTCCATAAAAACGTCGAGCACCCCGGCGGTAAAAACACCTCTTGATCCTCCGCCCTCCATAACCAGGGCGGCTTTTTCAGGCATATTCCAGTTTCTAAGCTTTTCTTCAGACATAAATCTCTCAATCATTTAGATCCTTCGCTGTCGCTCAGGATGACAATTAGTTTTATTCCCTTCGCTGTCGCTCAGGATGACAATTGGTTTTATTCCCTTCGCTGCCGCTCAGGATGACAATTGGTTTCAGGGCAGGATATCATTTATGAGTATGTCTACCGATATGTTCGTTGCAGTATTCATAGTTTCCGTTGCACTTCGAACAGAAACGGAATTCCAGCTCGGGGTTTGTGAGCTCCGTCCTGCCGCAGACAGCGCATCTATGCTTTGCTATCTGGTTCTTCCCGCCGTTTACGGAATGGAATTTCCCCCGCATATCGTTATTTACCGCTCTCTTATAGGCATTACGCCTGTGCATCTCATGCGGGGAAAAACGGGCGATATTCTTCGTACTGAGGTAAAATAACAGGAAATTCAGCAGGGAAACAACAATAACGCCCCTTCCGTACCAGGGACTCTGCAGAAACTGCCATAGTATCAGCACCCCGTCAAGTATGGCCAGATATTTGATCTTTAAGGGGATAAAAAAGTACAGCATTATCTGCATGTCCGGATAGCTTGCCGCAAAGGCAAAGAAAAGGGACATATTGACATAATAGGTAGATACCCAGGTAGACAGACTGTAGCCGAAGCTTTCCGGAGGATAGGAAAAAAACCTGATCCCGATAAAATAAATGATAAAGGAACCGATGAGGGTAAATAAAAAGCCCATAAGCAGATAGACGTTGTACCTGAAATCACCCCAGGTGACTTCCAGCGAACGCCCTATCTGGAAATAGAAAAACAGCATTATCACCGTAAATACGGATAAGGTGGAGGGCGGCATGAGTATCCAGGTAAAAACCCTCCATATCTGTCCCCTCATAATGAGTCCAGGGTTCAGACCGATTAAATAGGTAAGCCCCATAAAGCTCATCAGATAGCCAATGATATAGGTAAATATAACAAATACGGTAAGATTCGGAACCGCATATCTCCCGTATTTCTTTTCAAGCTTATATAACCAGTTATTCACGTTAAAAGCCGTTGGAGCCGTAGCGCCCCTTCATGATCTTTATTGCCTCATAGGCAATGGCGCTGTACTCGCTCTCCTTCTTTGTTTTCGGGTCAGAGAAAAGCTTCTTGCATCTGTCCTCAAAAAATGCTGCTGCCGCCTCAATATCGTCGTTCTTGTACTCTTTTCCGTCTGAGGTACGAAGAACTCCGGTTTTGTGGTCATAAATACCTTCGCCGGGCTTCATTCCGTTAATGTACTCCTGACCGGTGAAGGATTTGAATAAATCCTTTATCGTGTCTTCTCTGTTTACTGCCATTTTTTTCTCCTCTTATAATTTATATTAAAGATGTCAGGGTCAAAACCCGATATCCGGAGCGTTCCGCACTTCGTGCTCCCACGCTCCTCCCACATCTCGCACTCTCGTGGGGCTTACGCTCCACTTCGTGCTCGATGTGGGGCGGGTCATAAAGCCGCTCACCCACTTTCATGCAAGCATGAAGTGGGTTCGGGCTTTTGACCCTGATATCATATTAAACACTTGATGCATATAAATTCTGCATAAAGATTCTTCGGGCTACGCCCTCAGAATGACATATTATTACTCAGAATGACATTCTATTATTCAGAATGACATTCTATTATTCAGAATGACATTCTATTACTCAGAATGACATTCTATTACTCAGAATAACATTCTCGTTTTACATAAAGATTCTTCGGGCTACGCTCCCGTATACGAGCAATATATGCGAGTAGAGCCGCACATCAGTACACTAGGGCTTGCAGGTCCTGCAGGCCTGATACCCCTCCTTTTCAAGCTGTGCCTTTGACTCTTTGACGCTTTTCACATTATCCCCCTTGGCATATCTGCAGGTGGAGAGATGGTACTTCTTCGTGGAAGTATTGATAACATATGTTTCTATTGCAGAGGGATCGGCACCACCCTCCACAGTTGTTTCAACTGCGCTCTTCTGTCCGGCACCGAAAAACCCTGCGATCTTATCCTTGTACTTAAAAAGCCCCATTATGACCGCTCCTGCGATCACCACAGCGGTAAAGGCAACCCCCAGGGTCTTCTTTCCGGATGAAATGGTCTTCGTATACGAAAGACCCGTTCCCGGTATCCCCACCGAAACCGATTTCCTGCCGCTGGTTCCCGCATTTATGTGGGCTCCCTTTTTTCCGACGGACAAAGACAGCCCGGTCTTTGAGATATTAAGCTTTACCCCCGGAAAAATGGTTATTGATTTCCTGAACCTGAGTCCCATTTAGATAGCCTCTACATAGTCATCATTAAAAGCGTTTTCGTCAGCATCCTCATTTTTATCCGTTTCCTCCGTCAAAGCCTTCTCTTCATTTTCAAGGTTGCTCTTTGCCGTGGAGAGCATAAGCTTTATACGGTTAAGCTGATTAACCTCGGAAGCACCGGGATCGTAGTCAATGGCCACAATATTTGAAAGCGGATGAGCCTTCCTGATAGCCTTTATCACACCCTTCCCCACTACATGATTCGGAAGGCAGGCAAAGGGCTGTGTACATACGATATTATTTACGCCCTCGCTAATAAGCTCCAGCATTTCCCCGGTAAGAAACCACCCTTCACCCGTCTGGTTTCCGATGGAAACAATGGATGAAGCCCTCTTTGCGGTAAGCTCGATCGGCTGTGGCGGATCGAAATGCTTCGAGCGCTTAAATGCGGCAACTGCTGCGCTCCTTAAGAATTCCATACCCATTATGCCGAGACGGGCGTTTCTCGCGGTCTTCTTTGAGCAGCCGAGCTTCTCTGCCTTATATATCTGATTATAAAAGCAATAGAGAAGAAAGTCCATAAGATCCGGAACCACAGGCTCGGCTCCTTCTTTTTCGAGAAGATCCGTAAGGTGGTTGTTTGCGGAGGGATGGAATTTCACGAGTATCTCTCCCACAACGCCCACTCTGGGCTTTTTCTTCACTTCATTAACGGGGATGGTGTCAAATTCCAGGATCATCCTTGCGCATAGCCTCCTGAACTTAAAGAAGGACGGCTTCTTTTCTGAAACAAAATCCCTGCAGATCTTCAGCCACTTCTTATGCAGCTCATCGGTTGTCCCCTTAGCCTCCTCGTAGGGACGCATTCTTAAAATGCAGCGAAGGAAAATATCACCGAAGATAATGCCGTAAAGCGCCTTTAATATAAGATCTGTGGATAGCTTGAAGCCGGGATTGCCCTCCAGCCCCGAGAGGTTCAGGGAAATAACGGGAATATGGCTTAAATCCGCCTTTTCCAGCGCCCTCCTGATAAAACCGATATAGTTGGTGGCCCGGCATCCTCCGCCGGTCTGGCTCATGATAACAGCAGTTTTCTCAAGATCGTATTTCCCGCTGTTTAGAGCAAGCATGATCTGTCCTATCACCATAAGCGATGGATAACATGCGTCATTATTAACATATTTTAATCCCGCATCCACGGCTTCCCGTCCGTCATTATCAAGGACCACCAGATTGTAGCCCGCACTGCGGAATGCGGCCTCCAGTATATCAAAGTGCACAGGGGACATCTGTGGACAGAGTATGGTATAGCCTGCCTTCTGCATATCCTCCGTGTAAACCGTGCGTTCATAGGCAGAGGGACGGATCGTCCTCTTTTCGCCCTTCATTTCGCGCACCTTTAAGGCAGCAAGAAGGGAACGTATCCTTATCTTTGCGGCACCCAGATTATTTACCTCGTCTATCTTGAGGCAGGTATAGATCTTGTCCGAACCGTCCAGTATCTCATATACCTGATCCGTGGTAACGGCGTCAAGCCCGCAGCCGAAAGAATTGAGCTGGATAAGGTCAAGATCATCCCTTTTCTTGCAAACCTCGGCGGCCGCATAGAGCCTTGAATGGTACATCCACTGATCCATTACGCGGAGCTCCCCGTCAATATGTCCGAGAGGGGACACGGAATCCTCGGTAAGAACAGCCACATCATACTGGGTGATAAGCTCAGGTATCCCATGGTTTATCTCCGGATCTATGTGGTAGGGGCGGCCGGCAAGCACAATTCCGTGGAGATTATGCTCCTCCATATAACGCAGGGTTTCCAGACCCCGGCGGGCCACATCCTTTCTTTCGTTCTCCTGCTCCTTCCAGGCCTTAAATACAGCCCGCACTATCTCTCCCGGATCCACGTCCGGAAAAGCCTCGATAAGCCTCGGGTAAATGGTGTCCGGTGAAGTAAAGGAGATAAAGGGATTGATGAATTCAATATCACCCCGGGCTATCTCTTCCACATTATTCTTTATATTCTCCGGATAGCTGGTGACTATGGGACAGTTATAGTGGTTTCCGGCCTCCGGGAATTCTTCTCTTTCATAAAAGAGGGAGGGATAAAAAATACGTGTTATGTTATTTTTTATAAGCCAGGTGATATGCCCATGTGCAAGCTTTGCGGGATAACACTCTGACTCCGAGGGTATGGACTCGATACCGAGAGAGTAGATATCGTGGCTTGACGCGGGAGAAAGCACCACCCTGAACTTAAGCTCCGTAAGGAAGGTGAACCAGAAGGGATAGTTCTCGTACATATTTAAGACCCTGGGCACACCGATAACACCACGCTCCGCTTCATCGGCAGGGAGCGGCGTGTAGTCAAAGATACGCTTATATTTGTATTCAAAGAGATTCGGAATGTCTTTATGGGCCTTTGCCTTGCCGATACCCTTTTCACAGCGGTTTCCGGTAATGAAGGTACGTCCCCCGGTGAAATGATTGACGGTCAGGCGGCAGTGGTTATTGCAGCCCTGGCACTTTGCGGTGGAAGTTGTGAATTCCAGATTTTTTATCTCATCGATAGAAAGCATGGTGGAATCCTTACCCTTCCGGTGGCGCTCCTTTGCGATCAGGGCAGCGCCGAAAGCCCCCATTATACCGGCAATATCAGGACGGATGGCTTCACAGCCCGCTATCCTCTCGAGAGCACGCAATACCGCATTATTGTAAAAGGTTCCGCCCTGGACCACTATCCTTTTCCCAAGCTCCGAAGCGTCGGATACCTTTATTACCTTAAAGAGTGCATTCTTTATGACAGAGTAAGCGAGACCCGCGGAAATATCAGATACCGGAGCGCCCTCCTTCTGGGCCTGCTTTACCCTGGAATTCATAAATACCGTGCATCTGGTTCCAAGATCTATGGGACGCCTGGCAAAGATCGCCTCACGCGCGAATTTCTCCACATCATAGTCCAGGGAATTCGCAAAGTTCTCGATAAAGGAGCCGCAGCCGCTGGAGCAGGCTTCATTTAAGAGCACCGAATCAACGGACCTGTTTTTTATCTTTATGCACTTCATGTCCTGGCCGCCGATATCCAGAATGCAGTCCACCTCAGGATCAAAGAAGGATGCCGCATAATAGTGGGCAACGGTCTCAACCTCTCCTTCGTCGAGCTTGAAAGCCGACTTCATAAGGGCTTCGCCGTAGCCTGTGGAGCAGGCGCCGGCTATCCTCACGTCCTTTGGCTTCAGTTCATATATCTCCTTAATGGAGCGTATGGCGGTCTTTAAGGGAGATGCATTGTTATTCGAATAGAAGGAATAGAGAAGCTTCCCGTCCTCGCTTATAAGAGCGGTCTTTGTAGTGGTGGAGCCCGCATCTATTCCGAGATAGGCCTCTCCTCTGTATGAGGAAAGATCCCTGGTCTCCACATGGGCTTTTGAATGACGCTTCTCAAAGTCCCTGTACTCTTTTTCATCCTTAAACAGAGGCTCCATTCTGGGAACCTCGGTTTCAAGCTTAATCTTCTGACTTAGCCTGTCAATAAGACTGCTCAAAAGCACCGTCTCCTCCTCATGATTTAAGGCGGAGCCGATGGCCGCGAAAAGATGGCTTCTTTCCGGATCGATCGTATGCTCATCGTCAAGCTTAAGAGTCCGGATAAAGGCCTTTTTTAATTCGGTTAAAAAGTGGAGAGGGCCGCCTAAGAAAGCTACATGGCCTCTTATCGGCTTACCGCATGCGAGACCGGAGATCGTCTGGTTCACCACGGCCTGGAATATCGAGGCTGCCAGATCCTCCCGCTTTGCACCGTCATTTATAAGGGGCTGGATATCTGTTTTTGCAAACACTCCGCAGCGCGCAGCTATGGTATACAGAGATTCATAGCCCTTTGCGAGCTCATTTAAGCCGCCTGCGTCTGTCTGTAAAAGTGCCGCCATCTGGTCGATAAAGGCACCTGTGCCGCCGGCGCAGGCTCCGTTCATCCTCTCCTCCACGTTCCCGTCTTCAAAGTAGATGATCTTCGCGTCCTCACCGCCAAGCTCAACGGCAACATCTGTCTTCGGTTCGTATTTTTTCAGTGCGGTGGCGACGGCCACAACCTCTTGGGTAAAGGGCACCTGAAGAACGGATGCCAGTCCCAGTCCTCCGGATCCGGTGATCACGGGGCTTATGTCACAGTCCCCTGTTTCCTTAAAGGCATCCTCGAGAAGCCCCTTAAGTGTCTCCCTTATATCCGCAAAGTGCCGTCTGTAGTCAGAATAAACAAGCTTTTCATTCTCATCCAGCACAGCCGCCTTTACGGTAGTGGAGCCTATATCTATACCAATGGAATATTTCATAAAACCTCTTTTCATACTATCTTCCGGAATATATATCAACACTCAGGTGATGAAAGCAGCATCTCCGCAGCTCCGGAGATCAGAATATCACCGGTCCCCGCAGGGATAAAGAAGGAATCACCCTTTGAAAATGCCTTCTTTTCGCCGGAAGCTTCAATAGTACCCTGTCCGTCCGTAATAAGTAAATTCCTGAAGGAATTATTATCAACCGTTATTTTTATATCCCGGTCTCCTTCCCTTAGGAAAAGATGCCGTACCTTGAAATAACGGCAGTCTGCAACAATGTCACCCTCTCTCCTTCTGTTTTGCGGAGGGAATAATCGGGTCACGTCCAGAGCCTTATCAATATGAAGGGTTCTGGGCTTTCCGTCGGCACCGACCCTCCCGAAATCATAGACCCGGTAGGTCAGATTGGAATTCTGCTGCACCTCTGCAAGCACAGTCCCCTTTCCGATGGCGTGGAGGGTTCCCGGTTCGATGAAAAAAGTATCACCCTTTTTAACCGGGATCTTATTCAATACCTCAACAAGGGTATTGTCCTTTATCCTTCTCTTGAATTCTTCCTTTGTGATCTCTTTACTGAAGCCATAGTAAATATATGCATCGGCATCGGAATCCAGTACATACCAGAACTCCGTCTTTCCTATCTGCTTTTCATGCTCTAATGCGTAATCGTCTCCTGGATGAACCTGGATAGATAGATCCCTTTTCGCATCAATAAGCTTCACAAGTATGGGAAAGCCCTCATATCCGGAAGCCGTTTTTCCAAGCAATTCCCTGCCCTCAGACTTGATATGGCTTTCAAGGGTCTGTCCCTTTTTCCTGCCCTCATCTATATATGAAAGTCCGTCAGGGTGACAGGATAATACCCAGGCTTCCGCCGCGATCTCCTTATCCGTTTCAATCCCGTATTCTGTCTTTAACTTGACTCCGCCCCAGATATAATCCTTTACTGCAGGCTTGATCTTATAAATACTCAAAACCATAAACTCCTTATACCTCAAGTCATAATAAAGTAATCCCCGTATTTTTTCAAGTCGGTCAGGGGGATTCAACGGGGACGGTTCCAATGCCGTTAAGTTAAGCATTTTGTCATCCTGAGCG
>CAMVGV010000041.1 GCA_947167135.1 uncultured Lachnospiraceae bacterium | reverse complement strand
CACGTCCCGCTTAGCGAATCCGAGTCTTATAAATTTTGCGAGTGCGAAGGCCGGGATTGCGTTCGATTGATGACTGTTATTCAGAATGAAAATACGCAAGACCGGAACAGCGCCGAGCAAAATTTTGTCATAAGACGAGGGATGAGCTTAGCGGGATCGTAGCGCGAAAAAACAGTTGCTAGACCGGGACACGGGCAAAGACGTGTGGAAAGATCCTTCGTCGCTATCGCTCCTCAGGATGACAGATAGACCGCTCCTCAGGATGACATAGATTATGAACAGATTCATCGGCGACAGAGCCTTCTATAAAAGGGTTCTTTCAATAGCGATACCAATAATTATCCAGAACGGCATAACGAATTTTGTAAGCCTTCTGGATAATATTATGGTGGGCAGGATCGGAACGGAGGAGATGTCCGGTGTTGCCATCATAAACCAGCTTTTCTTTGTATTTTATCTCGGAATTTTCGGTGCGATATCAGGAGCCGGTATATTTACCGCGCAGTACGTGGGACAGAAGAATACGGAGGGGGTACGCCATACCCTGCGCTTCAAGCTTCTGGAGGCAGTGGTGTTATCTGCAGCGGGTGCCCTTATCTTTATATTTTTCAAGGATCAGCTTATATCCCTCTATCTCCATGAGCAGGGGGAAAGTATTGACGCGGCTTCCACCTTAAGGTACGGGACTCTCTATCTCAATGTGATGATATTTGGTCTACTGCCCTTTGCGGTCACCCAGTGCTATTCGGGGACCTTGCGTGAATGCGGAGAGACCCTGGTACCAATGAGTGCAGGGGTCATAGCCGTATGCGTAAATCTCTTTCTGAACTATGTTCTGATATTCGGTAATTTCGGTGCGCCGGTCCTCGGAGTCGAGGGCGCTGCCATCGCAACCGTAACCTCCCGTATGGTAGAGCTTCTGATCGTGGTGCTCTGGACACATCTGAACAGAGAAAAGAATCCCTTCGCGGTGGGCTTATACAGGGGCTTTTCAATACCCTCATCACTGGCGCTTAAGATCCTTATAATGGGGACTCCCTTATTCTTAAATGAGTTCTTCTGGTCAATGGGTATTGCCGCCCTTACCCAGTGCTACTCCATACGGGGACTTAGCGTGGTCGCGGCCTTCAATATCTCCAGCACCATTATCAATCTGTTCAAGGTATTTGTGATCTCAATGGGCAATGTGGTGGCTATCATGATTGGACAGATCCTGGGCTCCGGTGATGTGTCGCATGTTGTGGAAACAGACAACCGTCTGATCGCTTTTTCCATAGCGGTCTCAGTCGTACTCGGGGTTATTCAGTTTATATTGGCACCGCTTTTTCCGGAATTCTATAATACCGGAGAGGAAATAAAAAAGCTTGCCGCGGAATTTATATGCATTGCGGCGTTTTATCTTCCGATGGAAGCCTTCTTAAACAGTGCGTACTTTACCATAAGGTCAGGCGGCAGGACAGTCATCACCTTTATCTTTGACTCGGTATTTCTGTGGTTTGTATCCTGGCCCGCAGCCTTCATTCTCTCCCGTTATACCTCCTGCAGTATCGAGATCATTTATACCGCAGTGCTGGCGCTTGATTCAATAAAGGTTCTGATCGGTTTCATCATGCTGAAAAAGAAGATCTGGATAAGGGATCTGGTGAGAGAATAAAAAAGATCAATAAATTAGATTAAAATTATCCCTGTGCAAATCAATAATGAGTGCTATAATAACATTCATCAAACAAATTGACTATTATTATTAGAAGATATCAGGTTTTTCCCCGACAGCTTTAGGGTCGGATTCGTCATACGGATTACAGGAAAACCGCTAATAACAGTCAATGACCGGAGGTAAAAATGTTAAACAGGGAAAAATACAAGATTCAGTACTTTATGCCGAAGAAACCCACCTATGAGTGGGCAAAGAAGGATCATATCACAGAGGCTCCGATCTGGTGCAGCGTGGATCTGCGCGACGGGAACCAGGCGCTTATAGAGCCCATGAGCCTTGAAGAAAAGCTGGAATTCTTTGAAATGCTGGTAAGGATCGGCTTTAAGGAGATAGAGATAGGCTTCCCCGCAGCATCGGAAACCGAGTATAAATTTGCCAGAACCCTTATTGAGAGAAAGATGGTGCCGGATGATGTGACACTGCAGGTTCTTACACAGGCAAGAGATCATATCATCAGGAAAACCTTTGAAGCGGTGAAGGGAGCTCCGAAGGCCATAATCCACCTCTACAATTCCACTTCTGTGGCACAGAGGGAGCAGGTCTTCAAGAAGAGCAAGGAAGAAATAAAACAGATCGCAATAGACGGGGCTAAGCTCTTAAAACGTCTTGCGGATGAGACTGACGGTGATTTTTCCTTTGAGTATTCTCCGGAGAGCTTTCCGGGAACCGAGGTTGAGTATGCGGTTGATGTCTGCAATGCGGTGCTCAATGTATGGAAGCCGAAGAAGAATAACAAGGTGATAATCAATATCCCGACCACCGTGGAGAATGCCATGCCCCATGTATTTGCCACACAGATCGAGTGTATCAGTAACAGCCTGAAATACCGCGACGCCGTGGTTCTTTCACTTCATCCCCATAATGACAGGGGCTGCGGTATTTCTGATGCGGAGCTTGGGCTTCTCGCAGGTGCGGACAGGATTGAGGGAACTCTTTTCGGAAACGGGGAGAGAACCGGTAATGTGGACATTGTGACCCTTGCCATGAATATGTTTACACACGGCGTGGACAGTAAGCTCGATTTTTCGAATATCACCTCCATCGGTGAGACCTATGAGAGACTAACGAGAATGAAGATACATGAGAGGCAGCCCTACGGCGGCGCCCTGGTATTTACCGCTTTTTCGGGATCACATCAGGATGCCATAGCGAAGGGCTTCACCTGGAGAAAGCATCATATGGACAGGCCCTGGAGCGTGCCCTACCTTCCCGTTGACCCGAAGGACCTCGGAAGAGAGTACGACGGGGATGTGATAAGGATAAATTCACAGTCCGGAAAGGGCGGCGTAAGCTTTATCCTGAAGACCAATTACGGCATGCAGGTGCCAAAGGAGATGCAGGAGGATGTGGGCTATACCGTAAAGGGTATTTCCGACCGTGAGCATGCGGAGCTTTCGCCCGAGCGTGTATATCATATCTTCGAGGATAAATATATAAATAACGACGGGATCTTCTCTATTCCGGAATGCCATTTCGAGCAGCAGAAGGACGGTATCCTCACAAAGACCACCATACGGCAGAACGGACAGGATGTGGTGGTGGTTGCAAACGGTAACGGACGCCTGGACTCGGTAAGCAACGCGATAAAGTCCTACTTCGATATCTCTTATGAGCTCTCGATCTATGAGGAGCATGCCTTAAGCCGCGGCTCCTCCAGTAAGGCCTGCACCTATGTGGGCATAACCTGCAACGGACGGAAGTACTGGGGCGTCGGAATAGATGAGGATATCATAAAGTCCTCCATCAATGCCCTCTGTGTGGCGGTTAACCAGCTGGAGCTCCTTAAAGGTGAGGATTCCGACAGGGACAGGAGGATAACCGAGATCATGAATTACATACAGGAAAACTATCTTTCCGTGACCCTTGATGATCTCTCGAAGGAATTTTATCTTTCAAAGCCTTATCTCTCCAAGTACATAAAGGAGCAGTCGGGAGCGACCTTCAGCGAGAATCTGCAGAAGATAAGGCTGAAGAAAGCCTGTACACTTCTGAAAAACGGAAATATGAAGGTTGAGAGAGTTGCCGAAAACGTGGGATATCCGAGTGTCGAGCATTTTAACCGGCAGTTTAAGAAGCGCTACGGAATGACTCCGGTACAGTTCAGGAACGGAAGAAAGTAGTGCTATCCAAAACGCCCCGGACAGTTTATAATTATAGTAAGCGGAATTATAAATTTCGCTTACTATAATGCTCCGCGAGGATGCACACGGATGACGGATTATCTGCATAATGAAATGAGAAAGCTTTCACACGTGGTGCTGGTCATCACTGTGTCGGCTTTCTCCATTGTTCTCGTCTTACTGAATATCACACAGGGCTGGGAAAAATGGTCCATCCCTATTCTGTGTGTCTTTGTGGTTGCGTCCTTTATGATGCATCTTTCCCGGAGACCTGCCGAAACCGACAGGATATATATCTACACCGTTATTCTCTGCATACAGCTCTTTTACTATATCACAAACGTTAAAGAGGTATATTACTGTGCTCCGGTAATACTCCTCCTTATCATCCTTTTGGGAATGGCAAAGGAGAAGAGGATTGTTTTTGCCTGCGCCGTCACAGGTACGGCAGGCCTTATCATCCGGATAGTAACAGACGGAATGCCGGGGAGGCTTTTCTGGCAGATCATCATGATATGGATATCTTCTTTTGTTATGTCGAGATTTATCGATGAGACCGGAAGAACCGAGGAAGCATACGGGAGATATATTTACCTGCTTAAAACCCAGAATAAATCCGCGGACGATTTTCTCGCCAATGTTTCCCATGAGATAAGGACTCCGGTCAATGCGGTCATCGGACTTACGGGAGTGTGTCTTGAAAAAGAGGAGGATCCGGAAAAAAAGGAAAAGCTTATGATGGTGTCGGAGGCAGGACACAGGCTTTCCGAGCAGATAAGCGATATCCTGGACTATTCGGAGATAGAAAGGGATGCCCTAGCCGTAAATCAGGAGGATTACCGCCTTGCAACGGTGGTCAATGATCTCCTTGAGGAGCTTAAGATCTACAAGCATCCCGGTGTGGAGCTGATAATAGATGTGGATCCCCTTATTCCCTCGGTTATGAGGACCGATACACAGAAGCTTAGAAGGATACTCTGGCATGTCATAACAAACGGCTTCAAATATACCGCGAGCGGCTGTGTCTTTGTCCATTTCAGCGCGGCTGCCCAGGACTACGGCACGAACCTCAGGATTGATGTTATGGATACCGGAATAGGGATGACGGAGGAGGAAAGGGAAAAGATATACGAGCATTTCTATCAGTCGGATTCGGGGCGTGACAGGGCGAGCAGCGGTCTGGGCCTCGGAATGAGTATAGCCAGGGGCTTTACCGAGTCACTGGAGGGCTTTATCACCGTAAAGAATAATCCCGGAGGCGGAACCTGGGTAAGGATAACGATCCCCCAGGGAGTGGTCAACGATATGCCCTGTATGGTGCTTAATGATGCGGCTAAAAAGGTGGTGGGAGGATTCTTTAATCTCGAAAGATTCGACGAACCCTTTGTGCGTGATGCCTATGACCGGTTTGTGACCGATGCGGTAAGGGGCTTAAAGAATACCATGCACAGGGTGGATAATATAGGAAGCCTCAATGTGGTGCTGGAAAGCGTGAGGATAAGCCATCTTTTTGTACTAGAGGAAGAGTATCTCTTAAACACGGGCTACCTTGATTCCCTTACGGATGATATGACGGTGATCGTTGTCTGCGGCAATGATTTCGAGCCGGACAGGTCTTCAAGGGTGAAGCTTTTACGGAGACCCATATGCACCTTCAGCTTTGCGGAGGTACTGAATGAAGATGAGGAGACAGGGGATCAGGGAGAAAGGCAGCTCCGTATACAGGGCGCAAGGATACTTGTTGTTGATGATGAGAATATGAACCTTATGGTGACAAAGAGCGTTCTGTCAAGATACGGTATTCAGGCACAGTGTGTGTCCTCGGGTATGGAAGCTCTGGACAGCTGTATGCGGCAGGAATTCGATGTTGTATTTATGGACTACATGATGCCAAAAATGGACGGTATAGAAACCGCAAGGAAGATCCGTGCGATCCCGGGTACAAGCAAAGCTCCGAAAATGGTGGCATTTACCGCAAACGTCGTAAGTACAGCAAAGGAAAGGTTCATAAATGAGGGCTTCAGCGCCTTCTTAAATAAGCCCATTGAATTAAACGAGCTTGAAAGGGTTCTTAGACAGGTGCTTCCGGAGTCTGCCTTCAGCTATGTGGAGGCGGGAGAAGAAAAAGCGGAGGAGAGTGAGGACAGCATTCCGGATTTAGAGGAGGCTGAAGACAAGGATGGCTTCTCCCTTCTTGAAGAAAAGGGCATCGATACCCGTAAGGGCATGGATTACTGTCTTAAGGACAGGGATATGTATATCGCTGTAATGCAGGAGTACCATAGGGATGCGGTCCGGAAGATAAAGGATCTTAATGATTTTTATGCGGAGGAGAACTGGGACGAGTTTGTGATAAGGATCCATTCCGTGAAGAGCTCCTCCCTTATGATTGGAGCCACTGCTCTTTCTGGGCAGGCCAAGAGCCTGGAGGAAGCTGCGAAGAAGGGGGATTCGGAATATATACATTCTTCATATCCTGCCTTTCTTCCGGAATATGAGGATATTGTAAGAACGATAAAGGAAGTCTGCGGTGATTCAGAGAATTAAGGATTTTCTCTTCGACAGCAAGAGAGACATACAGGAAAGACTTTTCCTGCTGCTCACGGTAATAGCCATGAGCGGCATGGTGATGACATTTATCGCGAGTCTGATAAACGGCGAAAACCCGGAAAGCATACTGAATATGGTTGTTACCTTTATTCTGTTTGTGGTTCTTATTTACCTCGGGATTAAGAATAACAGATTCAGGCTCACGGTGAATCTTTCCGCTATTCTTCTTATCTTTGTCTTTTTCCCCGCACTCTATTTCACCAGCGGAGGTATCTACGGCGGGACCACTATCTGGTTTCTGTTTGCAATGCTCTATGCCGGAATGATCCTTCATGGCAGATGGAGAGCCGCCATGCTGATCTCGGAGCTTATCATAGTGGCTGTCTGCTATTATCTGGAGTACAGATACCCTGCCCTTATTATCCCGCATACAAGGGAGGAATTCTTCCTGGATTCCTATACCTCCTTTGCCGTATGCGGCATCATTATAACACTGATGTTCGGCTTCCAGGTATATATGTTAAGGCGTGAGACAAAGATCGTCATCAGACAGAAGGAGGAGATAGACGACCTGAACAGGGCACAGAACCGCTTCTTTTCCAGCATGAGCCATGAGATCAGGACCCCCATAAACACCATAATAGGCTTAAATGAGATGATACTCCGTGAGGACACTTCGGAGGAGATAGCCGAGGATGCCAGGAATATACAGGCTGCAAGCCGTATGCTTTTAAGCCTGATAAATGACATACTGGACATGTCAAAGATACAGTCCGGGCAGATGCTCCTTACATCCGCGGATTACAGGACTGCGGAGATGATATCGGAGGTCTCTTCCATGATACAGGTAAGAGCCATGGAAAAGGGTCTCTCCTTTGAGGTAAATATCGCTCCGGATCTGCCCTCCGAGCTTAACGGCGACGAGATGAGGATAAAGCAGGTGCTTATCAATATCCTGAATAATGCCGTTAAGTATACCTCTGAGGGGAGCATCACCCTTACGGTACAGTGTGAGAGCTTAAGCGATGCGAAGGTTTCCCTTATCTTCACCGTAACGGATACCGGCATGGGAATAAAAAAGGAGAGTATCCCGTATCTTTTCACGGCATTTAAGAGGATTGATGAAGACAAGAACCGCCACATCGAGGGAACGGGTCTCGGACTCTCCATCGTCAAAGAGCTTACTGAGCTGATGGACGGAAAGGTCAGCGTCAACAGTATCTACACCCAGGGCTCCACCTTTATAGTCGAGATACCGCAGGAGGTTATTGATCCAAACCCGGTGGAAAGACTGGATATGGAGGGGCAGCGGGAGGTTCACGCGGTCAGATACCATCAGAGCTTTGAGGCTCCCGATGCACGTATTCTTGCGGTTGATGATACAGCCGCGAATCTTATGGTCATAAAGAAGCTCTTAAGGGATACGAGAGTTAAGCTTGACACTGCATCAAGCGGGACGGAAGCGCTGGAAAAGACCCTGAATACGGAGTATAATGTTATATTCATGGATCACCTTATGCCGGAAATGGACGGCATAGAGTGTATGAAGAAGATAAAGGACCAGATCGGAGGAAAGAGCAGGGACGCAAGGATCGTGGCTCTCACCGCCAATGCGGGACGGGAGAGCAGGAACCTTTACGAAAAGTCCGGCTTTGACGGCTATGTTCTAAAGCCCGTGAACGGCAGTACCCTGGAGACGGAGCTTCGGCGTCTTCTTCCGAAGGAGCTTCTGCAGTATGTTGTAACCGATGAGAATATACTGGAGGAAAGCGTCTCCTGGATAAAGAAGGGAAAGAAAAGAGCAAATATCAGGGTTACCGTTGCAAGTGTGGCCGATCTTCCCGCAGCACTTGCAGAGAAATACGATATAGGGGTCATTCCGCTTAAGGTCGAGACCGAGGGAGGGTGCTTCAAGGACGGAGTGGATATTGATGCGGATTCCCTGATCTCTTATGTGGAGAACCGGGAAAAGAATGTGCGGATACTTCCGATAGAGGCGGAGGACTTTGAGGACTTCTTCGCGGCAAAGCTCCGTCAGGCCAATAATATCATACATATCTCCGGTCCGAAGAACAGCCTCGACGGAAGCTATTATCCGGCGGTGGAAGCTGCGAGGAATTTTGATAATGTGACTATCGTAGACACCGCCACGGTTTCCTCAGGTCAGGCCATCCTTGCCATTGAGGCAGCGAAGTTGGCTGAGGAGGGGGAGAGACCGGAAAAGATAATGGAGAGGCTTGAGCAGGACAGGAAAAACATACGCTCCACCTTCCTGGTTGACAGGGTGGATCTTATGACGCAGATGGGACAGATAAATTCCCTCATCTCAAGCTTTATGTCAGCCTTTATGATAAGACCGGCCTTTTCCCTGATAAACGGGAGGTCAAGACTTTTCGGCGCCTACATAGGCTCAAGGGAAAGAGCCTGGAGGCACTATATAGCGGGAGCCTTAAAGGATGCAAAGAATATTGATAAGAGTGTACTCTTCATAACCCATGCGGGGGTACCGAAGGAGGCTCTTGATTTCATCAGGAAAGAGGTGGAAAAAAGGGTTGCCTTTGATAAGATATATGTAAAGAAGGGTTCGCCGATCCTGCCGGTGAATATAGGAGTGGGAACTTTCGGATTATTTTTCAGGATGAAGGACAGAGAGGAATAAATGGGATCAGTAAGGAGTATGACGGGCTTCGGAAGAAGCGAAGCAGAAACGGACGGCAGAAGATATACGGTGGAGGTAAGGACCGTAAATCACAGATTTCTGGATATCAGTATAAAGATGCCGAAGATCCTGTCACAGTTTGAAGCCTCCATAAGAGGGATAATGAAGGAGTACCTGGAAAGAGGAAAGGCGGATGTTTTCATCTCCTTTTACAATACCTCAGGGGAAACGGAGTGCGTACACTACAATAAGAGTATTGCAGCAGAGTACTTAAAGTATCTGAAGGAGATGAGTGAGGATTTTGATCTCGATAATGATGTGAGAGTGTCCCACCTTTCCCGCTTCCCGGACGTCTTCACCACGGAGGAAGGGGAGCTTGACGAGGATAGGGTCTGGAAGGAATTTGAGCCGGTATTACGCGCTGCTCTTTCGGAGGTCAGGCTTTCCCGCGAAAGGGAGGGAGATAACCTTAAAGCTGACATTCTCTCAAAGCTTCAGGATATAGGGAAAGAAGTGTCCGTGATCGAAGGACGGGCTCCGGAGATAGTTGAGAACTACAGAAGTAAACTTATGGAAAGAGTCAGGGAGATGCTGAGTGATTCCACCATAGATGAGGCAAGGATCGTTACCGAGGTTACGATCTTTTCGGACAAGATCTGCGTGGACGAGGAGATCACAAGGCTGAAGAGCCATATAGACGCCATGGGGGCTGACCTCGAAAAGGGCGGAGGGATAGGCAGGAGACTTGATTTCATCGCCCAGGAAATGAACAGGGAAGCAAATACGATTCTCAGCAAGTCAAGCGACATCATAACCGGGGATACCGCAATAGAGCTGAAGACCGGTATTGAAAAGATAAGGGAGCAGATACAGAACATTGAGTAACGGATTAAATCTCATTAACGTAGGGTTCGGAAACATTGTGAACGGAGGAAAGATAATCGCCATCGTTTCTCCCGATTCGGCACCGGCAAAGAGACTTATACAGAACGGAAAGAAAGAGGGATACTGTATAGATGCGACACATGGCAGGAAAACCAAGGCCTGTATCTTTATGGAGGATGACAGGATGGTATTATCAGCCCTGATGCCGGAGACCATTCTGGAGAGGCTTAAGAACTCCGGCGGAGGAAAGGACAGGGAGGAGATATGAAAGGAATACTTATAGTGGTTTCCGGTTTTGCGGGAGCAGGCAAGGGTACCATAATGAAAAGCCTTATGGAAAGGTATCCGGGATTCTCCCTGTCGGTATCCGCTACCAGCAGACTTCCGAGAGAGGGTGAAAAGGAGGGAGTGAATTATTTCTTCAAGACCCGTAAGGAATTCGAGGAAATGATCGAAAGACAGGAATTTTTAGAGCACGCGGAATATGTGGGAAATTACTACGGAACCCCGAAGGCTTTCGTGGAAAAGAAGCTTTCCGAGGGAATGAACGTGCTTCTGGAAATAGAGATTCAGGGTGCTATGCAGATAAAGAAAAGCTTTCCGGATGCCCTGCTCATATTTATTATGCCCCCGAGCGCCGGGATACTTAAGGAGCGCCTTACGAAAAGAGGCACGGAAAGCCCTGAGATCATTGAGAAAAGATTGAAAAGAGCCGTGTCCGAGTCAGAGGGCATCGAGAACTATGATTATATAGTTATCAATGATGAGGTGGACAAATGCACCGAAAAATTGCATAATATTATTCTGTCTGCGGCTATGCAGCCGGCGAGACAGAGAAAGTTTATCGAAGAAGTCAGGAATGACCTGAAGAAAATGTAATTTTACAAAATGTCATCCTGAGCGAGGAAACAAATTGTCATCCTGAGCGAAGCGACGCTTATCCCACATCGTAGATGTGGGATGCCGCCCCGGCGAGGGGTTGCGAAGCAACAGGAAGGATCTTAGAGAGGAGAAATCATGTTACATCCGTCATACAGTGACCTTATGGCAGTAGTAAATTCAGAAGTGGAGGACGGGGAGGCACCCGTTGTAAACAGCAGGTATTCCATAGTCCTTGCAACAGCCAAGAGGGCGAGACAGCTTATCAGCGGAAGTGAGCCCCTTACCATTACGAGGGACAAGAAACCACTTGCCATTGCGATCGACGAGCTCTACAAGGGAAAGCTGAAGATCACCAGTAAGGATGAGGAAGACGAAGAAGAGACAGGAGAACAGGATTCCTAAGTGAAAATATTTTTTGTGTCCCTGGGCTGCGACAAGAATCTCGTGGATTCCGAGCAGATGACGGGGCTCCTTCTTGAAAAGGGTTTTTCCCTGACCGATAATGAGGAAGAGGCTGACATAGTCGTCATCAATTCCTGCTGCTTTATCGGCGATGCCAAGGAAGAGAGCATAGAGGCCGTTATAGAGGCAGGGAGGCTCAAGGAAGAAGGAAGGGTAAAATACATCGTTCTTACCGGGTGTCTGGCGGAACGCTATAGTGATGAGATCTTAACCGAGCTTCCGGAGGTTGATGCGGTGATCGGAACCGCGGCCTTTGACAGTATCGTTCCGGTCATAGAGAAGCTTGAAAAAAAGACGAACGGGGAACGGATAGTTGAAAAGAAGGACATAAATGTCCTTACGAATCCGGAGGTTTCACGCAGCATCTCGACAGGCGGACATTACGAGTATCTGAAGATCGCAGAGGGCTGCGACCGGAACTGCAGCTACTGTATCATCCCGAAGATAAGGGGACATTACCGCTCCGTGCCGCTTGAAAGGCTTATCAGGGATGCAGGGGAGCTGGTATCAAAGGGGGTAAGGGAGCTTATCCTGGTAGCCCAGGAAACCACACTCTACGGACAGGATCTCTACGGAAAAAAGATGCTTCCGGAGCTTTTACGGAAGCTTAGCAGCATAGAGGGGCTTAGATGGATAAGGCTTTTATACTGCTATCCCGAGGAGATCGATAAAGAGCTTATCTCTGCCATAAAGGAGCTTCCGAAGGTCTGTCATTACCTTGACATTCCAATCCAGCATTATTCTGACCGTATCCTTAAAAGCATGGGAAGACGGACAAGGGGAAGCGAGATAGAGGAGCTTATAAATAATTTCAGAAAAGAGATACCGGACATAGCCATAAGGACGACCCTGATCACGGGCTTTCCCGGCGAAACGGAGGATGAGCACCGGGAGGTACTGGACTTCGTTAAAAGAATGGCCTTTGACAGGCTCGGGGTTTTTGAATACTCTCCGGAGGAGGGGACAAAGGCCGCCGCTATGCCGGATCAGATAGCGGATGAGATAAAGAAGAGGCGCCGTGACGAGCTGATGGGTCTTCAGCAGGAGATCTCCCTTTCGGTACATAAGGGACTTACGGGTGCAGAGCTTGAATGCATAATTGAAGGCAGGATCCCGGAGGATAAGGTCTATGTGGCGAGAAGCTACCGGGATGCGCCCAATGTGGACGGAATGGTCTTTATAGATGAGGAGGGAGCAGGACCCGGGCTTTTGACAGGGGACTTTGTGAGGGTTAAGGTCACGGGGGCCTCTGAGTATGATCTTTTTGGAGAGATTACGGAATAAGATCCTTCCTGTTGCTTCGCAACCCCTCGCCGGGGTGGCATCCCACATCTTCGATGTGGGATAAACCTCGCCGGGGTGGCATCCCACATCTACGATGTGGGATAAACCTCGCCGGGGCGGCATCCCACATCTACGATGTGGGATAAGCGTCGCTTCGCTCAGGATGACAAGGCTTCTCAGTTTGACAGAGCCTCTCGGGATGATACTTAAGGATGGAGAAAAGTTTGAAAGTCTTTGACTTTCAAACTTTCATCGGTGCCGCGCAGGCACGTCACCGATGGGACACTGATGCCTGCGGCATAAGGTCAAAATATGAATCTGCCGAATAAATTAACAATATTAAGGATAGTGCTGGTTCCTGTCCTCGTTGCGGTTATGCTGTCAGGCTGCTTCGGGGAGAATTCGAAATGGGTGGCTCTTGCCATATTCATAGTTGCGAGCCTTACGGATCTTCTGGACGGGAAGATCGCGAGAAAATATAATCTTGTAACGAATTTCGGGAAATTCATGGATCCACTGGCGGACAAGATGCTGGTATGCTCTGCTCTTATCTGTCTTGTGGAGCTTGACCGTATCTATTCCTGGATGGTTATAATAATAGTAGTAAGGGACTTTGTGATAAGCGGGTTCAGACTGGTGGCGGCCGAAAGCGGCAGGGTCATAGCTGCAAATTACTGGGGAAAGTTTAAGACCGCATCCCAGATGGTTATGATCTGTCTTCTTATAGCGGATCTGGATTTCGGGTTTTTCCCTGTCATCACCGAAGCCTTTAAGTGGATAGCACTGGCTCTTACGCTGATATCCCTCATAGTGTACATAGCGGACAATAAGGATGTAATGAAGGAAGAATAAATGTCAGACGACGATAATAAACAAAAAGAACGTATCGCAGAGGCTGCCATAAGGCTTGCGGGCATAAAGACGGACAAGGTAAAGGAGGAGCTCAAGGATGTTCTTTCCTCAAATAATCCATCAGCGGACATCTCCGTTGAAAACGGTGAGGTACTGATAAGACTCCGGGCTGTGGAAGAGGAAGACAGAAACGCAAAAAAGGTTCTGAAGCCGGTTGTCAAGGAGATAAAGTCCAGGCTCGGCCAGATGATCTATTCCACGGATGAGGATGAGACGCTTGAGGATTCGGTGGTAAGCCTGCTTAAGGAAAACCATTTCACCATAGCCACCGCCGAAAGCTGTACCGCGGGACTCTTTACCGCCAGACTTGCGAACGTCCCGGGGGTCAGTGACATACTGAAGGAGGGTTTCATTACTTATTCCGAAAAGTCCAAGCGGAAATATGTAGGAGTTAAAAGACGTACCCTTGATAAATTCAGTGCAGTAAGTGAGCAGACCGCCTATGAAATGAGCAAGGGGGCTGCTGCCCAGGCAAAGACCGACTGTGCCGTTTCCATAACGGGCATCGCAGGACCCGGCGGCGGAAGCTCGAAGCAGCCGGTGGGGCTTGTATATATCGGAGTCACGGTTCAGAAAAAAACTACAGTAAAAGAATTTCAGTTTTCCGGAAACCGCCAGGAGATCCGTTCCCAAGCGGTAACTGAAGCACTTGCGTTTCTCAGGCTGGCACTTTTGAAGCGCTTTTCAGAAGTCACATTCTCCTGACCTTTCGCATGTATCTCCCGGATAACTGAAATATCAGGGAGGTATAACATGACAGATCAGGAAATCATGAGCTTCATTGAGGAAAAGAGATACAACGATCTCCGCGCCACTCTGGCTGAGCTTAATGAGGCGGATGTGGCGGCACTTCTTGAGGATCTCCCGCAGAAGGTACAGTTAAAAACCTTTCGTCTGCTGCCAAAGGATATGGCGGCGGATGTTTTCTCGTTTCTCCCTACGGATGTGGAGCAGGACATAATCACGTCACTGACGGATTCCGAGGCGACTGCCATCATAGATAACCTGATGGCGGATGACGCGGCGGATCTGATGGAGGAGATGCCTGCAAGCGTGGTGAAGCGTCTTTTGTCTCATGCTAGCCCCGATACCAGAAGGGACATTAACCACCTCTTAAAATTCCCCGAGGATTCCGCGGGTTCCATAATGACTGTGGAATTCGTGGATCTGAGAGAAAATCTGACGGTCGAGGAAGCCTTGAGCCGTATCAGAAAAACAGGTATAGACAGAGAGACCATAAATAACTGCTACGTCCTTGACAGTGCACGCCGTCTTATCGGAATGGTGGCTCTCCGTACACTCATCCTCTCAAAGTCCGATGCCCTTATCCGGGACATTATGGAAGAAAAGGTGATAAGCGTCGAGACCCTGACAGACCAGGAAGAGGTTGCGAGGATGATCTCGAAATACGACTTCAGCTCCATCCCTGTGGTGGATTCCGAGGACCGGCTGGTGGGTATAATAACGGTTGACGATATCATCGATATCATTGAGGAGGAGGCTACGGAGGATATCCAGAAAATGGCGGCTATCCTTCCCTCAGACGATCCCTATGACAGGATGTCTCCGGTCGACCTCTGGAAAAAGAGGATAGGGTGGCTGCTTCTGCTTATGGTTTCCGCTACCTTTACCGGAAAGATAATAACGAGCTATGAGTCCTCACTGCAGGCATATATCATCCTTACAGCATTTATCCCCCAGCTTATGGACACCGGGGGAAACTGCGGCTCCCAGACATCAACCACCATTATCCGTGCCCTTTCCTTAAATGAGATCAATTTCCCGGATCTTGCAAAGGTCATATGGAAGGAATTCAGGACGGCCATAATCTGCGGCGGTACACTCGCGGCCGCCAATTTCGTGAAGCTTCTCCTGATCGACAGGGCAGAACCTCTGGTTGCGCTTGTTGTCTGCATTACAATGGTCTGTGCGGTAATATGCGCGAATCTTGCGGGGTGCATGCTGCCGATGGTAGCCAAGCGTTTCGGGCTGGATCCGGCTGTGATGGCCTCTCCGATGCTCACCACCGTGATAGATGCCCTTACCCTTTCCATCTACTTTCAGGTGGCGGTGCACATCCTCCATATCGGGCTATAGCGTTGCTAAATCGGGGATTTTATGCTATGCTCTTACTAAAGGCAGAGAACCCCCGCTTCTGCAAACGAAGGAACAGCCGGTACGTGATCAGGCAGGACCCCGTATAGGTTCGGGACAGTTTTACTTAAGCCTTGAAAAATAAAAGAAAAGGAAGTGCTGATTATGCATTTTATCATTACCGGAAAAAATATCGACGTAACACCGGGATTAAAAAGCGCGGTGGAGGACAAGATAGGGAAGCTTGAGAAATATTTCACACCGGATACGGAGGTGCATGTGACCCTGTCTGTAGAGAAGGACAGGCACAAGATAGAGGTTACGATCCCTGTAAAGGGAAATATCATAAGATCCGAGCAGGTATCAAATGATATGTATGTTTCCGTTGATCTCGTGGAGGAGATCATCGAGAAGCAGATGAAGAAGTACAAGAACAAGATAATAGACAGATCCCAGGACGGCGGCAATCTCCAGAGAGATTATATAGAGCAGGATTATTCCGATGAAGGAGAGATCAAGATAGTCCGCACCAAGAGATTCGGCTTCAAGCCCATGTATCCGGAGGATGCCTGTGTGCAGATGGAGCTTCTCGGACATAATTTCTATGTGTTCAGGAATGCGGAGACCGACGAGGTCAATGTGGTCTACAAGAGAAGAGGGAATACCTACGGCCTGATCGAGCCGGACTGAATACGTTGATAAGCCCAAGTTTTTCCTTCCCCCGGATCCTCCGGGGGATTTTTTTTAAAACCTTTTTTGATTTTCCGGTACAATACCATATGCGGTATCATATGAAGAGCATGGATATCTTTTCAGGAGCCGGAGGACTCCAGACAGCTGCGGATGCGAAGTGCTTTTCACAGATACGTGTCTGAAAGGATTATTATCAACCATATCAAGAATTCAGGGAGGAAACAGATTTATGAGATCAAGAACCAAAAAGCTTTTATCGGTGCTTCTTGCTGCATCTCTTGTCCTGTCCTTTAATTCCGCTGCCTTTGCAGATGAAGCAGCGGATGAGGCAGCGGTTTTAAGCGCGGCGGATGATGCTTCCACGAACGATGCTTCCACGAACGATGCGGACGCGAAAAGGATCATGAGCGGGAGCATAGCGATCACCAAGGGCGTGCCCGAGGTGAGGGTTTCACAGAACGGAACCACCGAAGCAAAGGAAATATACAGTGCAATAATAGAGAATATGGAGTTCAATGTCAGCGGCAACACCTATTATTCTAAGGGCAACCGGCTTTACAAAAAGTCGGACGACTCTGTTGTTTCAAAGCAATTCAGCTATAACAGTGTCAAAATAAGCCTTAACGGAATAAGACAGGCCGGAGCCGACCTCAAGGATGCAAAGGGCGTCGAATATACGGATAACAAAAAAACCATACTGAAGGATACAAGGGGAAACCAGCTTGTAAACTACACGGCAACAATAGATAATAAAGCACTGCTTCCCTATCTGAAGGACTGCACTACGGTTGCAGGCGATGTATTTCTGAAGACATGCTACAGCGGAAGCGTTTCGGAAGAAAGGGTAACCTTCGGGGACGGAAATCTCGCGGTTCTGGTAAGATATGATGCCTCAGTTGAATACAGAGGCAAAAATGTATCACCCACAAGCCATTTCATCGCTTCGGATAATGATTCCGTATCCGGAGAGGTTGACGGAGCCGTAGGTGTTTCCGCAAGGCTGGAGAAGAAGGTCAGCGGGAACTGGGTACCAATGGACGGAAAGAAGAGCGAAAGCTATTACTGGAAGGATACCACGGGTATCACGCTAAAGAAGCCGAAGATCTATAACGGAAAGAGGGTTGGGGCCTATTATGAATCAGGTGCACCCTATTTCACAATAAAGGTCAGCTATAAGAAAAAGCAGATGCCGAATGATCTGCTCACCCAGGAGCAGAAGGCTTCATTGAAGAGTGCCCTGACCGGCGCGAAGTTCACCTTCACCATTGAGCCCAGAAAACTCAGTACGGATATGGTGACCTACAATAAATACGAGACCGGCAAGTATTATGTGAAAAAGTTTACCTACAATTCGGCAAAGAATACCCTTAAGGGAAATATGCAGTACAGGAAGTTAAAGGGCAATAAATCCACCCTTAATGTAAGGAAGGCAAAGAATGTGGGCAAGAAGCTTTCAATCCTGTCCAAGAATGCTTACGAGTCAAAGTACAATAAAAAGACGGATGCGTATTTTGAGTATGACTCCAATACCAAGGAAGTGACCCTTACCGGTGTCAACGGTTATTATGGTACAGCGGTGATAAACGGTGATCATGTGAAAATCAAGTAAATAGTACAAGGTAAAAGAACAGCCCTGTTTTCGGGCTTGTACACAAAAAAGGCCAAGAGAGTAAATCTTTTCTGGCCTTTTTTTGTTGAAATTAACAAATTTCTGTGGTATTATAGTTAACGCATGTGAAAAAAATAACAATCACATTAATCAAATTCAAGGAGGCATTTTATGGCACAGAAGATTGTATTGGCAGGTGCTGTCAGAACAGCTATAGGAAAGATGGGCGGAGCCCTTTCAAACACTCCCGTGGCTGATCTTGGTACGATAGTTATCAAGGAGGCTCTGAACAGGGCCGGAGTAAAGCCTGATCAGGTTGACGAGGTTCTTATGGGCTGCGTTATCCAGGCTGCACAGGGACAGAATGTGGCGCGTCAGTCTGCTATCAATGCAGGCATTCCCAATGAGGTTCCCGCTGTAACCATTAACGTTGTCTGCGGTTCAGGACTTAACTGCGTAAATATGGCAGCTGACCTTATCAAGGCAGGAGAGGCTGACATAGTTGTTGCAGGCGGTATGGAAAATATGTCGATGGCTCCCTACGCTATGACAAAGGCACGTTTCGGATATCGTATGAACAATGCGACCATCGTTGATACAATGGTTAATGATGCTCTTACAGATGCCTTTAATCATTATCATATGATGATAACAGCAGAGAATATCTGCGATGAGTGGAAATTAACCCGTGAGGAGCTTGACGAGTTCTCCGCAAACAGCCAGCAGAAGTGTGAGAAGGCTGTGAATTCCGGCAGGTTTGATGATGAGATAGTTCCCGTTCCCGTTAAGGTAAAGAAGGAAATGGTTGATTTCAAGAAGGACGAGGGACCCCGCCCCGGAACCACCAAGGAGATACTTGCAGGCTTAAAGTGCTGCTCCGGTAAGGACGGCGGTATGGTTACCGCAGGAAACGCTTCAGGTATCAATGACGGCGCTGCTGCCATCGTTGTTATGAGCGAAGAGAAGGCTAAGGAGCTCGGTGTTAAGCCTATGGCAACCTGGATCGGAGGAGCTCTTGCAGGCGTAAGGCCCGAGGTTATGGGTATCGGTCCTGTGGCAGCTACAAAGAAGGTTCTTAAGAAGACCGGCTTAAAGATCGAGGATATGGACCTTATCGAGGCAAACGAGGCCTTCGCTGCACAGTCTGTTGCAGTTGCAAAGGAGCTTAAGTTTGATATGAGCAAGGTCAATGTTAACGGCGGAGCCATTGCACTGGGACACCCCGTTGGAGCATCAGGCTGCCGTATCCTTGTAACACTTCTTCACGAGATGCAGAAGAGGGATGACGCAAAGAAAGGTCTTGCTACCCTCTGTATCGGCGGAGGAATGGGCTGCGCTACAATTGTAGAAAAGTATTGATATGAATGACAGTCGGGCTTTAAGCCCGGCTGTTAATTGCAGTAGTCCGTTTTTGAACTGATGCACGCGACGTCCGCTCTGCGAAGCAGATTTAAATTCGGGCGGCGTGTCTTGAATATTTTATTAAAGGAGGATCAGAAATTGGGATTTGTTGATTATGAAGTAAAGGGCAATATTGCCATCATCACCATCAACAGGGAAAAGGCTCTTAACGCCCTGAATTCAGAGGTGCTTGACGACCTTGAAAAGGCTTTTGACGGTGTGGATGTGAATGAGGTACGCTGCCTTATCCTTACGGGAGCCGGGGAAAAGTCCTTCGTGGCAGGAGCCGACATAGGTGAGATGAGCACCCTTACAAAGGCTGAGGGCGAAGCATTCGGAAAGAAGGGAAATGATGTCTTCAGAAAGATAGAGACCTTCCCCATCCCCGTTATCGCAGCCGTAAACGGCTTTGCACTGGGCGGCGGCTGTGAGATCAGCATGAGCTGCGACTTCCGTATCTGCTCCGAAAATGCAATGTTCGGACAGCCTGAGGTGGGTCTCGGTATCACACCGGGCTTCGGCGGAACACAGAGGCTTGCCCGTACAGTAGGTGTCGGCATGGCAAAGCAGCTTATCTATACCGCAAGGAATATCGATGCAAATGAGGCATTGAGGATAGGTCTTGTGAATCAGGTTGTTCCCCAGGCTGACCTTATGGCTACAGCCGAGAAGCTTGCCACGACCATCGCAGGAAATGCTCCCATAGCTGTAAGAGCCTGCAAGAAGGCTATAAACGACGGACTTCAGACAAATATCGATGACGCTCTTGTTATCGAGGAGAAGCTCTTCGGTTCCTGCTTTGAGTCCTATGACCAGAAGGAGGGTATGGCAAACTTCTTAAGGAAGAAGGATGACCCTGCAAAGGTTAAGCACGTAGCATTTAAGAATGAATAGGTCAGGTATATGCATCAGGCATATACCGGACCGTATATGGCAACTCCCGAAGGGAGTTGTCCGTAAGGATCAAAATGCGGTAATCTTCTACCGCATTTTGACCACAATATTAAGGAGGTAATAATAATGAAGGTAGCAGTTATAGGCGCAGGAACAATGGGCAGCGGAATTGCCCAGGCTTTTGCAGTAAATGATGAGGTGGAGAAGGTTTATCTCTGCGACATCAAGCAGGAATTCGCTGACGGCGGAAAGAGCAAGATCGAGAAAAACCTCGGCAAGCTCGTAAAGAAAGAGAAGATGACTCAGGATCAGGCTGACAAGGTTATGGCAAAGATCTCCACAGGTCTTAACGACCAGGCAACGGATCCCGACCTCGTTGTAGAGGCAGCTCTTGAGGTTATGGACATCAAGAAGCAGACCTTCAAGGATCTTCAGGAGAATATCGTAAAGAATCCCGACTGTATCTTTGCTTCGAACACTTCCTCACTTTCAATAACGGAGATAGGCGCAGGCCTTCCGAAGCCCATTATCGGAATGCATTTCTTTAACCCCGCTCCCGTTATGAAGCTTATAGAGGTTATAAACGGAGCAAATACTCCCAAGGATGTAACGGACAAGGTAGTCGAGATCTCAAAGAAGCTCGGAAAGACACCCGTTCAGGTTGCCGAGGCTCCCGGATTCGTTGTTAACAGGATCCTTATCCCTATGATCAATGAGGGTATCTGCATCTACAATGAAGGAATCGCTGACATTGAGGGTATCGACAGCGCAATGAAGCTTGGCTGCAATCATCCCATGGGACCCCTTGAGCTCGGCGATCTGGTAGGACTGGATGTCTGCCTTGCGATTATGGATGTTCTCTATAATGAGACCGGCGACAGCAAGTACAGGGCCTGCACGCTTCTCCGCAAGATGGTTCGCGGAAAGAAGCTCGGACAGAAGACAGGTATCGGCTTCTACAAATATAATGAAGACCGCACCAAGACTCCTGTTGACAAGCTTTGATCAATTTTTAATCTTTGATAATGTCTCCTGCGGATGTAGAGGCCGCAGGAGATAGAGATATGATGAAGAAGCCCCGGTTCAATAAGGAGACCGCGGGAAGAAGTCATACATTTATTATAAGGAGGAAACAAATGGATTTTTCTTTTGGTAAGGAACATGTTCTGGCGAGACAGCTTTTTAAGGAATTCGCCGAGAAAGAGGTTAAGCCTCTTGCCATCGAGGTTGATGAGAAGCACGAGTTTCCCAGGGGAACCGTAACAAAGATGCAGAAGTACGGCTTCATGGGAATCCCCATTCCCAAGGAGTACGGCGGACAGGGCTGCGACCCTCTTACATACGTAATGTGCGTTGAGGAGCTTTCTAAGGTCTGCGCCACCACCGGCGTTATCGTTTCCGCTCATACCTCACTCTGCTGTGATCCCATTATGACATACGGAACGGAGGATCAGAAGCAGAAGTACTTAGTACCCCTTGCAAAGGGCGAGAAGCTCGGCGCTTTCGGTCTGACAGAGCCCGGCGCAGGTACCGACGCCCAGGGTGCTCAGACCAGAGCTGTTCTTTCAGAGGATGGAAAAGAGTGGATCCTTGACGGCTCCAAGTGTTTCATCACAAACGGTAAGGAAGCTGATATCTATATCATCATCGCTTATACCGATATTGTTGAGGACAAGAAGGGCAGGAAGCAGAAGAAGTTCTCAGCCTTTATCGTTGAGAAGGATACTCCGGGTTTCACCTTCGGAACCAAGGAAAACAAGATGGGTATCTGCGGATCCTCAACCTATGAGCTTATTTTCCAGGACTGCCATATCCCTGCCGAGAACCTTCTCGGAACGAGAGGAAAGGGCTTTGCCATCGCAATGCATACTCTTGACGGAGGACGTATCGGTATCGCCGCACAGGCTCTTGGTATCGCTGAAGGCGCTCTTGAGCGCACCATCGAATACGTTAAGGAAAGAAAGCAGTTCGGAAGAGCTATAGGCGCTTTCCAGAACACCCAGTTCCAGCTTGCAAATATGGCTACACAGATCGAGGCTGCAAAGCTCCTCGTATATGCGGCTGCAGATGCAAAGGCTACAAAGAGCTACTACGGCATAGAGGCTGCAAAGGCAAAGCTTTTCGCTGCCGAGACCGCAATGGACGTTACGACAAAGTGCGTACAGCTCTTCGGCGGATACGGATATATCAGAGAGTACGAAGTAGAGCGTATGATGAGAGATGCAAAGATCACAGAGATCTACGAAGGTACTTCCGAGGTTCAGAGAATGGTTATTTCCGGTGCATTGCTTAAGTGATCACCATTATTATGATAAAGGAGAAAATACATGAAAATCGTTGTTTGTATTAAACAGGTGCCCGATACAAAGGGAGGGGTTAAGTTTAAGCCCGATGGAACACTGGACAGAGGAGCAATGCTTGCGATCATGAATCCTGATGACAAGGCCGGTCTTGAGGCAGCTCTCCGCATCAAGGACGAGGATCCCGACAATACCGAGGTTACCGTTGTTACAATGGGACTTCCCAAGGCCGATGATGTTCTTCGTGAAGCTCTTGCAATGGGAGCCGACAAGGGACTTCTTATCACGGACCGTGTTCTCGGCGGTGCTGACACCTGGGCTACCAGCTCAACCATCGCAGGTGCATTGAAGAATATGGAGTATGACCTTATCATCACAGGACGTCAGGCTATCGACGGTGATACAGCCCAGGTTGGCCCCCAGATCTCCGAGCATCTTGGAATTCCCGTTATCTCCTATGCAGAGGATATCAAGCTTGACAGGAAGGCAAATACAGTTACGGTTAAGCGTCAGTTTGATGACAGGTATCATATGCTGACAGCAAAGCTTCCCTGCCTTATTACTGCTCTTTCCGAGCTGAATGAGCCCCGTTACATGACTCCCGGCGGTATCTTTGATGCTTATAATGATGAGGACAGGGTTACCGTTTGGGGACGTGACAAGCTGGACGTTGCCGATGAGAATATCGGTAAGGGCGGTTCCCCCACAGTTATCGCCAAGGCATCCGATAAGGTTGCAAAGGGCAAGGGTGAGGTTGTAACCCCCGGTTCTCCTGCGGAAGCAGTTGATTACATCTTTGGAAAGCTCACAGAGAAGCACGTCATATAGATGATATAGGGTTCAAAAGTCAAATCGGATTCGTGCTTGCACGATATCAGATTTGAATTTGGATGCCGTATATCATAAATTATCATATTAAGGAGGAAAAAATGGGATTAGAAGAATATAAGGGCGTGTTTATTTTCGCCCAGCAGGTAGATAATGAAGTATCAAGCATTGCTCTGGAGCTTCTGGGAAAGGGACGTGATCTTGCAAATGATCTTGATAATAAGCAGGTAACAGCTGTTCTCATCGGCTCGGACGTTAAAGGACTTGCTGATACTCTTGCAGAGTACGGTGCTGACAGGGTCATTGTCGTTGACGACCCTGAGCTGAAGGAGTACAGGACAGAGCCCTATGCCCACGCTCTCGCATCAGTTATTAACGAATTCAAGCCTGAGATCATGCTGGTAGGCGCAACTGCCATCGGCCGTGATTTAGGTCCCCGTGTATCTGCAAGGGTTCATACAGGACTTACGGCAGACTGTACACAGCTTGACATAGGGGACTTCCCTTTACAGCCCGTGGAAGGTCAGGAGCAGAGACATAAGCAGCTACTAATGACCCGTCCCGCATTCGGCGGAAACACCATCGCTACCATCGCCTGCCCTGATTACAGGCCTCAGATGGCAACGGTTCGTCCCGGCGTTATGCAGAAGATCGAGCCGAAGAAGGGGGCTAAGGCTGAGATAATTGAGTACAATCCCGGCTTCACACCCAATGACTGCTATGTAACCATTGATAAGGTAGTTAAGGAAGTTTCAAGCGTAGCCAATATTCAGGATGCAAAGATCCTCGTATCCGGCGGCCGTGGAGTTGGCAGCCCTGAGAACTTCAAGATCCTCGAGGATCTGGCAGCCTGCTTCAAGGGCGGAATGGTTTCCTGCTCACGTGCAGTTGTTGACTCGGGCTGGAAGCCGAAGGATATGCAGGTTGGACAGACCGGAAAGACCGTCCGTCCCCACGTATACTTCGCTATCGGTATCTCCGGTGCCATCCAGCACGCTGCAGGTATGGAGGAGTCCGATATCATCATTGCGATAAACAAGGATGAGAACGCTCCGATCTTTGATATAGCTGACTATGGTATCGTAGGCGACCTTAATAAGATCGTTCCCGAGCTTACAAAGAAGATCAAGGCCGGAGCATAAGGCATTTACATCGGATGTTCTAATGCAAAGAGAACCCCTGTCTTCCGGAAACGGACGGCGGGGGTTGCTTATTGAATAAAAACAGTAATCCATTGTGGCATTCGGATTTGGAGGTTCCGTGTATGGAAAATAAGCTGCTGACTCTGTTTTTGACCTTTACAAAGATAGGGCTTTTCACCTTTGGCGGCGGATATGCCATGATATCCATAATAGAAAACATATGTGTGGAAGAGAAGAAGTGGATAAGCCATGAAGAAATGATGGATATCACCGTCATTGCGGAATCCACTCCGGGACCTATAGCAATAAACTGCTCCACATATGTAGGGTATAAGCAGAGGGGGCTGCCGGGGGCTGTTGCCGCTACATTCGGGATAGTGCTCCCGTCTTTTATCATAATTTATCTCATATCGGGTTTTCTGGATAATTTTCTTGATATAGTCTGGATCGCAAATGCCTTTAAGGGTATCCGTATCGCTGTCGGTATACTGATCCTTGACGCGGCGGTTAATATGATCATTAAGATGGAAAAAGAGATATTGCCGCTTATCATAATGGTCTGCTCCTTTGCGGCAATGTTCCTTATCAACTATTTTTCCTGCGGCTTCTCTTCCGTCGTGCTGATCCTTGTAGCAGCGGTTGTAAGCCTGATAGTTTTTTTAATTCAAGGCGCACCTGACAGGAAGGAAGGTGAGAGGCAATGATCTATCTTGAGCTGTTTACAGGCTTTCTGATCGTAGGATTACTCTCATTCGGAGGTGCATACGGAGCCATTCCTCTCATCAGGGATGTTGTCCTTTCCTATGGCTGGCTGGATGAGGATACGCTGACAGATATGATCGCCATAAGTGAGAGTACCCCGGGTCCCATCATGGTAAATCTCGCAACCTATGTCGGAAGCAGTCAGGCCGGAATCCCGGGAGCGGTTCTATCAACATTTATCGTAGTATTGCCGGCGTTCCTGATAATCATTCTGATACGGGCTGTCCTAAATAAGCTTTGGGAAAATAAATATGTCCAGGCCGTTATCCGGGGACTGAAGCCCTGCATTATAGGGATCATTCTGGAAACAGGCTGCATAATGATAATAAAAAACGGTATCATCCCGGTATTTCAGGACGGAAAAGATATCCTGCCCCTGTTCTTTACCGTTATTCTTATGGCGGTGTACTTCGTTCCGCGGAGACTGATAAAAAAGAAGATGTCACCTATCATGCTGATCGTCTTTTCCGCAGTACTCGGTATAGCGGTTTACGGACTCAAAATTTCAGGTGTCAAGCATTTTTGAAAATGTCCCAAAATAATTCAAACATTAGCCCGGAAAGT